>JAIYBI010000240.1 GCA_027488595.1 Opitutaceae bacterium
AGGTGTTACGGGCGGAGGGTTGAGATGTTCTGACTCAAGCGCCGGTCGTTTCAGCTTTAGGGCTGGTCGCAGGCGGGCGGCGACCCAAGCTTCATGGCGTATGACGATTCTGCCTTTCGCCTCCTTCGGCCGCAGCTTGTTG
This sequence comes from Opitutaceae bacterium, assembly GCA_027488595.1. Lineage (GTDB taxonomy): Bacteria > Verrucomicrobiota > Verrucomicrobiia > Opitutales > Opitutaceae > IMCC26134_A. The sequence goes on from JAIYBI010000240.1 coordinate 143, forward strand.
CTTGCCGGCCTTGTCGCCGCCGTAATCCCGGTTCTTCACGCCCAGTCGGCATCCACGAGTGACGCCTCGCCGCCCAAGAGTTTTGCGGAGTCGCTGGGTCGGGCCGGGATTAAAGTGATCGCCGGTCCGGCGACCTATGCCCTCGGCGATGTCGCCGAGATCAAGTTGCCCGCCGGTTATCACGCGGTGGAAGCCGCATCGCTCAAGGACTACTACAAGCTCACGCAAAATCTCTACAGCGGCAACGAGCGCGGCGTCGTTATCGGGCCGACGGACTGGGTGCTCGTTTTTGATTACGATGCCAGCGGCTACGTGAAAGATGACGAGAAGAACAATCTCGACGCCGACAAGCTCATGGCGTCCATGGTTGAGAGCCAGAAGGAAGGAAACAAAGAGCGCGTGAAGCAGGGCTGGGACGAAATGAAATTCGCCGGATGGGCCAACCAGCCGCGCTATGATACCAAGACCAATAATCTCACTTGGGCGATCAATCTGACCAGCTCCTCCGACGGGCATAAATCAGTCTTTCTCAATGAGAGCATCCGCCTGCTCGGCCGCGGAGGTGTGATGAACGTCACCCTCGTTACTGACCCTTCCGAATATCCGAGGGACAGCGCGACCGTATCGAATCTTTTGTCACAGAATTTCAACTACGTCGAAGGCCAGCGCTACGCCGAGTTCAAGAAAGGCGACAAGGTCGCCGAGTATGGCCTTGCCGCCCTCGTTCTGGGTGGTGCCGGCGCGGCGGCCTTCAAAATGGGATTCTTCGAGAAATTCTGGAAACTCCTCGTGGTCGGCGGCGCGGCGGCGGCGGCGGCCATCAAGAAACTATGGAACAAGATAACCGGTAGGAACCCGGACGTTTAAGTCCCTCCTCTGTATGTCTGAATGGTGGTCCGTCGTCGCCGTCTTTTGGACGCTCTATCTGGTAGACGGAGTGTTTTTCGGGCGACGGGAGCGTCTTTTTTTATCCTCGTGGCGTGGCGAGTGGCGCTGGCGTTTCTGGCGGCGGGCGCGAGTGACGCAGTCGCCGCGCACCGCCCACCTCGCGCAGGCGAGCTGGCACATTTCGCCGCCCTTTCCCTGGGCCTACACGCTCGCGCTTGATGATCTGCCGGCGAGCTTCGCAGCCGAAGGCTTTACCAACTGGCCCGGCGCCGCCACGTCCCGCCCGCCGCCAATCCCGGATAGCCCGTCTGCGGCGTCTTGGGGAACAGCCGTGAAGATCGGCACCGACGGCCCGTGGATCACGCTTGGTGGAAGTCGCTTCGCGCCGGTGACGAACGCCCTCGATGGGCGTGCCTTGCGGGAGTTAATCGAGCGACTGGCCGCGCTTGATCCGGGCCGGCGCGAGAGCGAAATCAATACTTGGCACACGCGTCGTTTCTCCGTCCTGCGCGCGCGCCGTCGTTTGGGCGCCGGAATGGCGCGGACGCGGGGGCTGGTGTGGATGAATACGCTGCAATTCGCCGGCTGGATTGCGTTGTCGGTGGCTCTGGTGCGCGGGATTTTTGATCCGGGCCTGCCATTTGGTTCGGCCGGTTCGTGGCGCTGGCTGGAGCCGGAGCAGATTCGTTGGTGGGCCGTGTGCGGCTGGCTGTTTTTGATGCATTTTGTGGTGCTTGGCGTGGCGTGGCGGCTGCATGGGAAGCTCCATCCGCTCCGCACGAGTGAGCGCGCCAACCTGATTTTTAGCGCCTTGCTGCTGCCAGCGCAGGCGATGCGATTACGGGCGGCGTTGTTGGGACCTCTGGCGCAGGGGATCGCTCCGCTGGCCGCGACGCTGGCCGCCGGCACTCCCGAAACGGCGCGCGTGGCGGCGGCTTCGACACTCCGTGACCTCGAGTTTCCCGTGCGTCCTACCGGCATTTCCGAGACGGTATCGGGCTTCGCTGATTCGGCGGCCGGCCTGATCCGTCCGGCGGTGGAGAAGGCGCTGGCTGATGCAGCCAAGGATGGTGTCGCCGGCTTGAGCGCGGCTGAGTTACTGGCACCGCCTGCGAACCTTGGAGCCGGCGTTTGCGCCTATTGCCCGCGTTGCGGCGACGGATTCCTCCGCGCGGACGGCCAATGTCCGCAGGGCGTTAAGTTACGGCCCCTTGATCGCTTCAATGCCGTGTTGTAGTTGCAGTTCACGACCGAGGGGCATGCGGTCTTATCCACGCGCCGCATCCACCCATTGCGCCAACCATTCTCCGAGGGCCGGCACGCCATTCACAATAGTTGCGCTCGAATCCTCAGTGTTTCGGGTGAAAAGCCGGAATGTCCGCCCTGCGCCCGCATCGCTCAGTTCGGTGGTGTCGTTTTGCACCACCGCATCCACTCCGCCGCGTGCCAGGAGTTTGCCCACCGCCGCCGCTCGCTCGTTGGGGCCGGCGCCGGTCGTGAGTTTGAAGCCGACCACCCGCACCGGCTTCGGCGACCAGCTACGCAACTGCGGCAGGAGCTTCGGGGTCGGCACGAGGTGGATCGTCATCCCGTCCGCGTCGGAGCCCAGCTTCTCTGACGTCGCCGTCGCCGGCCGGTAGTCCGACACCGCCGCCGCGTGGATCACCGCATCGAAAGTCCCGGTGCCCAGCGCCTTGCGCAGTCGCTCGCCTAGGTGCTCGGTCGAACCGAACACAATGCAGTTCACGCCGCTTGCCGCCACCGGTCGCACCGCGCCCTCACCGTGCAGCAAGGTCACCCGATGCCCCGCCGCGGCCAGGCGTTCCGCCAGTGCCGCGCCGGTCGAGCCAGAACTGATGTTCGACAAAAACCGCACCGAATCAATCGGCTCGCGGGTGGCCCCCGCCGTCAGTAGAATGTTCATTTTATCAGGCAAAGGTTAACCACGGATGGAGACGGATTCACACGGATTAAAGACCCATCCAGAATGAAACCTGAGAGGTGTTTTATCTCCGCCCGATCCGTGTTCATCCGTGTCCATCCGTGGTTAAAAGAATCCGTTTCCGATGCGCGTGTTCGTCGCTCAGGCGATTTTCGGCCCCAGCTCGGCCAATACGCGGGTCAGAATCTTTTCGGGATCAAGCAAGCGTCCCGCGCCTTCTTCGCCACAGGCCAGCGACCCTTCGTCGGTCGGCAGCACCTGCACGCCGAGGCCCGCCAATTTTTGCAACGAGGCCTGCGTAATGGGATGCTGATACATCGCAACGTTCATTGCCGGCGCGATCCACCATGGTTTTTTCTTCAACTCCCAAGCAAGGAACAGCGTCCCCACCGGATCATCCGCCAGTCCACCCGCGAGCCGGTTGATGGTGTTCGCCGTCGCGGGTGCGACCAGCGCCAGATCAGCCCAGCGCGCGAGATCAATGTGATCCATCGCCTTACCCGGCTCCCAAAGATCGGTGAACACCGACTGTCCCGTGAGTCCTTCGAGGGTCGCCTTACCAATAAACTGCAGCGCCGACGATGTCGCCACGGTGCGAACCTCCACCCCTGCCTGCACCAGACGCGAGATGACAAAGCAGGCCTTGTAACAGGCGATGGAGCCGCTGAGCAAAAACAGGACGCGGGGCTTGTTCATGGGAAAAATTCAGGATCAGTAACTCTCTTTGTTGTTTGGAAACGTGCCCTCGCTGACCGCGCGGGCATAAGCTTCGAGCCCGGCGGAAACCGTTTTATTCCCGTCGGCGAACTGTCGCACGAACTTCGCGCCGAAGCCGGGGTTGAGCCCCAGCATATCGTGAAACACGAGCACTTGTCCGTCGGTGTGCGGTCCCGCGCCGATGCCGATCACCGGCACCGTGAGCGCTTCGGTCACTGCTTTGCCCAAGGCCGCCGGCACGCACTCGATCACCAAACCCGACACGCCCGCCGCCTCAAGCGCCTTGGCCTGACGCAGTAAATCCGTGGACGCTGCGTCGCCTCGCCCCTGCACCTTGTAGCCGCCGAGCGCCTGCACGGATTGCGGAGTGAGGCCGACATGCCCGATCACGGGCACACCCGATTGCACGAGGTGGCGGATCACGTCCTCATGCCCGTCCACCCCCTCGATTTTCACTGCGTGGGCCCCGGCGCGAAGCAGCAGGGATGCGCACTCCACAGCTGGGACGATTCCCTTGCGCGCTGCCAAAAACGGAAAGTCCGCCACCAAAAATTTCGCCCCGCCGAGCCCGCGCGCGACGGCGAAAGTATGACGAGCCATGATCTCGGGCGTGGCCGAGAAGGTCGTCGCCTCGCCGTCCACAACCGTGGCGACACTATCGCCAACCAGCACGCAATCCACGAGAGAGTCGGCCAGAAACCGCGCCTCCCAATGCGTGTAAGCGGTGGACATGCTGATCGGCGCCTTACCCTTGCGCGCCTTGAATTCGATAACGCTTTTCATCGTGAATGAAGGCTTACACTGCCTTAAATCCACGCCGAGGGCACCATAATTTTGCCTGCCCCCGGACACTCCTATCTGACACTTGGAGACGGCGCTGACTCCACCGGTTCCGGTCTGGACTGCGGCTGCTCGAGCCGCACCTCGAAATCCATGCTCTCCCGGTCCGCACCGAGTGTGGGCGTGACCTTGAGTCGCAAAGTGCCCGCCTCAATCACCGAGCTTACGCCTGTCGGCACTCTGACTCCGGGATAGTTCAACCCGCGCACCCCTGACGCAGTTTCTAGCGCACCCAGCACCGCCGCCTGTTCCTCCGCGGCCCAGACTTCGCCGTGTTGCAGGGTGTTGGCCGCATTAGTCGTCAGATTTTCGAGCCCCACCGCCTTTCCGGTCTCGTCGGATAACATACGGAAGGTGCTCGCGATGTTCACCACATCCGCGCCGTCCACCCGCTCCACCGTTGGCTGCACGAAGGCATACAGGCGCGTGCCGTCCGGCAGTTTGTAGCCGCCTGTCACCACCACCTCGCCCGACTTCAAGTCCGCCCGCAACGCCGAGCTCATCACATCACTCGTCATCGGCCGCCGCAGCTCGTCGAGGTCCTCGCGTGTTTGAGTCAGGGTGAGATCGGTTTTCGCGCGCCGCGCCCGCTCCTCGGCCAGTTGCGCAGTCAACTCGGCGTTCTTGCGCGTCAACTCCTCCAACTCCGCCACGGTGGGTCCGGTCGGCACCACCGGCGCCGGTGCCGGAACAAACTCCCGCACCACAATCGGCGATCCTGCCGTCGCGAGCCTGCTGCCATCGAGAAGCCGATAGGTGGCCAGGCTCGCCAAAGCAGCTCCGAGCGCCCCAACCAGAGTGTAGCTTAAGAGTTTCAATAGCGTAGTCTTCGTGCGAGCCAAAGGAGCAACGCACCCGCTGACAACTCCCCGCATGCGGCAGGCTGGCGTATTTCACCGCCATGCCCCAACGTCCCGCACATGCCCCGACGTTTTCTTCTGGCACTCGACCAAGGCACGACCTCTTCGCGCGCCCTTGTCTTCGACCTCGACGGTCATCCCGTCGCCTCCGCCCAACGCGAATTCGCCCAGCATTACCCGCAACCCGGCCACGTTGAGCACGATCCCGAGGATCTCTGGAACACCCAGCACGACTGCGCCGCCGAAGCCCTCGCCCGGGCGAAAATCTCCGCCGCCGATCTCGCCGCCGTCGGCATCGCCAACCAGCGCGAAACCACCCTGCTTTGGGATCGTCGCACCGGCAAGCCCCTCCATCGCGCCATCGTCTGGCAGGATCGCCGCACCGCCGACACCTGCGCCCGCCTGCGCGCCGAGGGCGCCGAGCCGCTCGTCACCCGAAAAACCGGCCTGCGCCTCGACCCCTACTTCTCCGCCACCAAACTCGCCTGGCTGCTCGACCACACTCCCGGCGCTCGCGCCGCCGCCGCACGCGGCGAGCTTGCCTTCGGCACGGTGGACACCTGGCTGCTCTGGAAACTCACCGGTGGCCGCGTGCACGCCACCGATGCTTCGAACGCCGCCCGCACGCTCCTCTTTAGTCTTCATACCGGCACTTGGTACAATGAGCTGCTCCGTCTCTTTGACATCCCGCCCTCCGTGCTGCCCGAAATCCGCGACACCGCCGGTTTCTTCGGCGAAGTGGCCCCCGGCCTGCCCGCGGCAGGCGTCCCCATCACCGCCCTCGTCGGCGACCAGCAGGCCGCCCTCTTTGGACAGGCCTGCCTCTCGCCCGGCTCCGCCAAGGCCACCTACGGCACCGGCTGTTTTCTCCTGCTCAACCCCGGCGCCCAGATCGTCGCCTCGACCAACAACCTCCTTTCCACCGTCGCCTGGCGTATTGGCGGAAAAACTACATTCGCTCTCGAAGGCTCCGTCTTCGTAGCCGGTGCGGTCGTGCAATGGCTGCGCGATGAGCTCAACCTCGTGGACAGCGCGTCCGACCTCGATGCCCTGGCCGCTTCCGTGTCCGACACAGGCGGAGCCTACCTCGTGCCCGCTTTCGCCGGGCTCGGCGCGCCGCATTGGGATCCCTATGCGCGCGGCGCACTGGTCGGCCTCACCCGCGGCACCAACCGAGCGCACATTTGCCGCGCCGCGCTGGAGTCCATCGCTTTTCAAACCGCCGAACTCATCACTGCGATGGAGGCCGACGCCGGACTCCGCCTCGCCGAGCTGCGCGTAGATGGCGGCGTGAGCCGCAGTGCGCCCCTGCTGCAAATGCAGGCGGATTTTCTGGGCCGCCCCGTCGTGCGCCCCGAGGTCGTCGAGACCACCGCGCTTGGCGCCGCCGCCCTCGCCGGGGTCGGAGCGGGCGTGATCGCCCCCGCGCAGTTCGCCGCCCGCTGGGCGCAGGACCTTCGTGTTGAACCCAGCATGGATGACACCACCCGCGCCGCGCAACTCGCCGGCTGGGTCCGCGCCGTTTCCCGCTCCCGTGATTGGGCCAAGCCATGAATCGTTCCCTCATGACGCAACGCCTGCGAACGGGGGAGGTTTTCGACCTGCTCATCATTGGCGGCGGAGCCACGGGCCTCGGCACCGCGCTGGATGCGGCGGCGCGCGGCTACTCGGTCGCGCTGCTCGAACGCGGTGACTTCGCCTGCGGCACGTCCAGCCGCTCGACCAAACTCGTCCACGGCGGCGTGCGCTACCTGCGCCAGGGCAACATCAGCCTCGTGCGCTCCTCCCTGCGCGAGCGTGGCCGCCTCGCGCGCAATGCCCCTCATCGCGTGCGCGATCTCGCCTTCGTGATCCCGGCCTACGGCGCAACCGACCGGCTTTTTTACGGCATCGGCCTAAAACTCTACGAAGCCCTCGCCGGCGCACTCTCGCTCGGGCCCTCGCGGGTGCTCGACCGCGCCGCCACGCTTGCCCGCCTGCCGAACGTCGAGTCAGCCGGACTGCGTGGCGGCGTGCTCTACCACGACGCCCAGTTCGACGACGCCCGCCTCGCCCTCACCCTCGCCCGCAGCGCGGCGGATCGGGGCGCGGTCCTGCTCAATCACGCCGAGGTCACGGGCTTCGTCCTCGAGAGCGGCCGGGTTGCCGGTGTCGAGGCGCGAGATTCCATCTCCGGCGGCGAGTTTTCCGTGCGCGCCCGCGTGGTCATCAATGCCACCGGTGTATTTGTGGATGAACTACGCCGACGCGAAGACTCCGCCGTCGCGCCGCTGGTCGCCGTGAGCCAGGGCATTCACCTTGTGCTTCCGCGCCGCTTTCTGCCCGGCGACGCCGCGCTCATGGTGCCGAAAACCGACGACGGTCGCGTGCTTTTCGCCGTGCCCTGGCATGATTGCGTCATCGTCGGCACCACCGATACGCCGCGACCGGAGGCGGAGTCGGAGCCGCGTGCGTTGCCCGAGGAACTCGCCTTCGTGCTGGCCCACGCCCGGCGCTACCTCGCGGAGGATCCGACCCCCGCCGACGTGTTGAGTGTGTTTGCCGGCCAACGTCCCTTGGTTCGCGGCAGGGTGGGCACCGCCACCGCCCGTCTTTCACGGGAACACGCATTTGAGGTCGGCAGCGGCGGTGTGCTCACCGTGACCGGCGGCAAATGGACCACTTACCGCGAGATGGCCGAACAGGTGGTTGATCTCGCCGCCCGGCTCGGCAGCCTGCCCCGCCGCCCTTCGTCCACCGCTGAACTACGGCTGCACGGCGCAGGCGAAAACACCCGCACCGTTTACGGCAATGACGAGGCGGCGGTGTTCGCCTCCGGTGCGGCTACGCGCCTGCACCCGCGCCTGCCCTACACCGAAGCGGAAGTGCGCTGGGCCGCCCGTGAGGAACTCGCGGAGACCGTGGAGGACGTCCTCGCCCGCCGCACCCGCGCCTTGATCCTCGACGCCCTCGCGGCGGCCGAGTGTGCGCCGCGCGTGGCGGCGATTCTAGCCGAAGAGCTCGGCCGCGATGGCGCGTGGGCGACGGAGCAAGTTGCGGCGTTTAGCGCGCTGGCGGCGGGGTATGCGTTCCCAGCGGAACATCCAAAGTGACCTTTTATGAGGCCGGGCGGCGGCGCGTTTCCCAGCTATCGGATCGTGAAGGAGGCCTCGTAGCGGATAAGCTTTTACCCGGCCTCGACCGACGGGGAAGGGAAGGTCTTTGGAGTTTCAGCAATCTTCGATAAAACCCGATCACCACGATTGCCAACTCGGGCTTTTGACGGTGCCGACTGTGCAACTCCTCCAAGTTGGCCATGTGGTGGAATCTGTCGCTATTCCCGTTTTGCGGCATTACAGTGGTGCGGCTCGCATCGGCACCCAACAGTTAAAATCCTCCTTCCTCCCATGGCTCGTCCTTATCGCCGCCGCGCGGTCTCCGCTTTCACCCCCGCTTACAGCCATGATCCGTTGGAGCGCATAGACTCTATCGCAGGGGTAAACTCGGACCGCTCGCGTTGGTCGCTCACGCAGGCAGCGGCGATTGCGGCGATCGAGGCCGGCACGGATGAGTTTTTCGTCACCGCCGACGGTCAAGCCGTCAAGCTGGCCGTGCTCATGGTGCGCGACCAGAAATACCTCGGCACCGAGCGCGAGAAATCCCACCCGGACGATCTGATGAATCTGCTGCGCGGCAAGTGAGGCGACGCGGTCCGGCCACCACTATCTGGGCCAAACGCCGGCTTCGGGCAGGTGAATCCAGCCTTCGCGCCGGGCGGTGATGCGCTGCGACGGTTGGGGATGAGGGGTCTGTCCAAGCGCGGCGGCGCGGGTGGTGAGCGACGCGATCAAGGCATCGAAGGCGTGATCGGTTTGCGCGCAGGAGGCGTCCACCTGCAAGGCGGGCATCGCTTGGCGGAGCTCGGCGAGCAAGGCGCGGCGGGTGGCGATGGCGGCTTTTTCCGGGCCTTTGTAGCTGCGGCAGCGCAGGCCCCATTGTTTGAGACTGCCGGCTGGATAGACTTCGAAAAACCGTCCGTCACCACCGCTGCGATCGGTGACGCCGTGGCGCGCGAGCAGCGCCATCGCGCGCATGGCGGGCAGGCCGATGCGATCGGTGGAGACGCTCAGCGGCGTGAGTTTGGTGAGCGCATGGACCTCGATGTCGGTGAGGCGGAGGCGGAGGGATTTTTGAAATTCGCGATCATCCCACGTCGTCGCGGTCCAGTTGCCCACGGCGGTGACGAAGGCGAGCGGCCAGCCGAGGGGCGCATCAATGCCGATGGCGTCAGCCTCGCGGACCAGGGCGTCGAGCGCGGTGTCGTCGCACTGGGTGGCGGCGGTGCGGACGATGACATTGCCGGGGTCGCGCCAGTCAATGAGACATGCGGCGGTGTCCTTTGGCTGGGAGGACAGATCAATGCCGAGGGTGAGCATACTGCGGCGTGTGCCTGCTCACGCCGAATAGGCGGGGCCGAGGCCGAGGTCGCGCAGGGCGGTGCGGAAGGCGACGGAGAAGCGGTCGCTGCGGATGTGGAACTCTTCGCTCAGGTCGACCGGTAGATCCTCGGGCCGCTGGCTTTCGACGATGGGTTTGTCCTCGGCGAGGATTTTACGTTCCCAGGCGAGCAGGTCCTCGGCGGGGACGTGGTGATCGTAGTTGCGGGCGATGAAGAAGAATATCCGCGTTTTGCGGCGGGACACGGGCGTGGGGGCGTCGAAGATGCAGTGGCGTTTGCCGCCCTCGTATTCGACGACCAAGCGGCAGGCGAGCGGGAGGTGGAGGTCATAGGTCATCCAGCGCTGAATGGTGCTGGAGCCGGAGAAACCGGTGGCGGTGGCATCGGGGTTGGCGGCGAGGTAGGGGTAGGCAACGCGAAAACCGCCCGGCGTTTTAACGACGTCGTAGGGCGCGACCTCGGGTTGGGCGCGGTTGCCGAAGGTGCCGACGTGGATCCAGGAAAAGTGGCCGACATCAATGAAGTTCTCCAACTGGCGGCCGGGTGTGCAGTCCCACTCGGGCGGCGGATCGTGCATCATGCGGTAGGCCGGGTCGGAGAGTTCGGGCCAGTCGGGCAGGGCGGGCGCGGTGTCGGCGGCGGGGTCGAGGCAGACCCAGACGAGGCCGAGGCGTTCGATGCTGGCGACAGTGGAGAGGCAGAGTTTTTTCGGGACAGGGAGATCGGGCTGGGCGGGGATGGCGGTGCAGCGGCCGTCGGCTCCGTATCGAAAACCATGATACGCACAGACCAGTTCGTCGCCCTCCTGCCAGCCGTGGCGGAGCGGCACGCCGCGGTGGATGCAAAGATCGCGCGCGACGACGACCTGGCGGCCGGTGGTGCGGTAGGCGATGAGGGGTTCGTCGAGGAGAGTGCGGGCGAGGGGTTTGCCGGCGTCGAGCTCGTCGGAATAGGCGATGGGATACCAGTGGCGGGCGAGGGCGCGCCACTCGGCCTCGGGGAAAGTGTTGTGCCGGGGGAGAGAGATGGCGGGCATGGTGACGGTGGCCTCAGGCGGCGCAGGCGACTTCGGCGCCGATGCGGGCGAGGTCGGCGAGGTGGGCGCGTTTGACGTGGTCGGGCAGAAGCGCGGCGCGGAAGCCGTTTGCCGCTACCCGAACCAATTCAGCGCGGGAGAAACCGAGGTGGTGGTGGAGGGCGTGGTATTCGTCGGTGAGGGTGTTGCCGAAGAAGAAGGGGTCGTCGGAGTTTACCGTGACAGAGACGCCGGCATCGAAGAGGCGGCGGATGGGGTGAGCGGCGAGGGTGGGCACGCCCTTGACGGCGAGCTTGAGGTTGCTGATGGGGCAGACGTCGAGGGTGATGTCGTCGCGCAGGAGGCGGGCGACGGTGGCGGGGGACTCGATGGAGCGCACGCCGTGCTCGATGCGCGTGACCTGAAGCCGGTCGAGGATGAGATCCACGAAGCTCGCGGGCATGAACTCGCCGGCGTGGGCCTTGGTGAACTTGCCGGCGGCGCGGGCGCGAGCCCAAATGGCGTCGGTCCACGGTTCGACGGGCAGATCCTCGGGACCGTGGAGATCAATGCCGTCGAGCTCGGGCCAGGTGAGGGAGTCGTCAATCAACTCGCGACCGACGCCGGTGTAGTCGTTGTGGGACATGCCGGCGAAGACGCGCAGCTCGAGGCCGCGGGGGGCGGCGGCACGGATGGCGCGGATCACCTCCGGGCCGGATTCGCGGAGGAAGGCGAGGGCGGGCAGGTGAAAACTCGTCTCGACGTAGCGGCAGCCTTGGGCGGCGCAGCGGGCGAGCACGATTTTGGCGGCTTCGTGGTAGCGTTCGGCAGAGGTGAAAAAGGCGGCGCAATACTCGAGGTAAAGCCGCATGAACTGGTCGAAACTCTGGTAGCGGAAATCGTCGGCCCAAAAAGGCGGAGGCGCGGCGTATTTGACCGGGTCGAGCTTTTGCAGGAGCTCGAAAGGGCAGGCGCCCTCGAGGTGGAGGTGGGTCTCGGTCTTGGGCAGCGCGAGGATGAAACGGTGAAGGGCGTCGTCTTGCGGGCTGAGCATGGCGGGAGCGCGCGGCGCGGCGGGTTTTAGGCGGCGGTCTGGCCGGCGGCTTTGTAGACGGCGTGGGCCTCGGCGACGCCGTCGGAAGGGAGGGTCATGCCGTGGAGGCGGAGGGCGGCGGCGACACAGGCGAGGGTTTGCAGGATGAATTCCTTGCGGGAGTTGTAGCCCATGTTGCCGATGCGCCAGATGACGCCGACGAGCGGGCCGAAAGAGGTGCCGATCTCGATGCCGAAATCGAGCAGCAAGGTGCGCCGCACCGCCTCGCCGTCCACTTCCTTGGGGATGTAGACGCCGGTGACGTTGAGCATCTTGTTGGGCAGATCGCCGAAGAGGCGGAGGCCCATCGCGCGCAGGCCGGCCATCATGGCTTCGCTGCCGATGCGGTGGCGTTCGATGGACTCGGTGAGACCCTCTTCGAGGACGATGCGGGCGCACTCGCGGGCGCAGTAGAGCATCGAGGTGGCCTCGGTGTGGTGGTTGAGGCCGGTCTCCCAATAGGCCATGATCATCGCGAGGTCGAAGTAGTTGCTCGGGATGCGCGGGCCGGTGCCCGGGACGAAGCCCTTGGGCTGGATGCCGGCCTCGATGTGCCAGCGCTCCTTGAGGCGCGCGGCGACGGCGTCGGTGAAGGTAATGGGTGAAACGCCGGACGGGCCACCGAGGCATTTTTGGAGGCCGACGGAGACGGCGTCGAGTTGCCAGGCGTCCACCGGGAGGGCGTTGCCGCAGATGGAGGCGGTGGCGTCCACGTAGGAAATGACGCCGTGGGCGCGGCAGATTTTTCCGATGCGATCAAGGGGCTGGCACATCGTGGTGGAGGTGTCGCCCTGGCAGATGGCCAGTAGTTTGGGCCGGTGTTGCACGATGGCGGCCTCGACGGCTTCGGGGGTGAAGACGGTGCCCCACTCGGTCTCGATGGTGCGGACATCGGCGCCGCAGCGGGAGGCGATCTCGCAGAGCAGGTGGCCGAAACGGCCGAAGACCGGCACGAGCACGACATCGCCGGGGATGATGAGGGAAACGAGGATGGCCTCGATGCCGGCGCGCGAGGTGCCGTCAATGAGGAGCGTCCACTTATTTTCGGTGACGAAAATCTGGCGGAAGAGCACCTGCGTCTCGCGCATGTTTTCGCGGAAGGCGGGATCGTATTGGCCGAGGAGCTGGGCGGACATGGCGCGCAAGACGCGCGGGTCGGCGTTGATCGGGCCGGGCCCCATGAGCAAACGGGGAGGCGGGTTGATGGGGGCGAAGGTGGTGGGCATGGCGGCGGGGCGGAGCGGGCGTAGACTTGAGGGCTGAGACCTGAAACCTGAGTTTGGAAGACGGAGGACGGAGAACGGAAACGATGCGGCGCGGGTTAGCGTTTCACGGTGGCGGAGATGTCGCCGTGGGGGTTGGGCGCGGGGTAGAAGATGACGTTGTCGTTGGCCATTCCGAAGCGTTTCAGGTCGTAGGCGAAATAGTGGAGGTTGGGCAGGCGCAAGGAGACGGTGTCCAGTTCGGGGACTTTTTCCAGTGCGAGGGTGGCCATTTGGAAAAGAGTTTCCTGGACGGCGCGGCTGTAGGGGTTGGCGAATTTATCGAGGAAGGAGGCCCGCACGGCGGCGTTGGCGGCGTTAAAATCGTAGCCCTCGGCGACGGCGGCGTAGTGCCAGCTCGCGCAGAGCCGCGTGGCCATGATGCGATCGGTGACCTCGGGCAAAGTCGTGAACTCGCACTTGGGAAAACCGATGAAACCGGAGCCGGTGGACTTGAGGATCTCGAACTCCTTCAGGCCGGAAGTGACAGCGGGCGGGCCGGCGCGGGTGGCGCGGATGAGGGCGGTGCCGATTCCGTCGCCGGTGCGTTGGAAAGAGTGGGGGTGCGGGGTGCCGTTAACGTCGAGGCGGCCCCAGGGTTTCTCCTGCAACTCGATCGTGATGCCGTGGAAGCTCGGATACTTGATCAAAAAGTGACGGGCGAGGCGCAGGCCAAAAGTCTCGATGCCATCGGTGGTAAGGTGATCGCGAGCGAGGGCGTAGATGGTGTTTTTGATCGTATCGGTGGGAACAGTGGTGCGGTTGTCGCCTTCCAGAAAGGCGCAGTCGAAATCACCGGAGGCGAGGGCAGAGACCTCGATTTCTTTGACGGTGTGGATGTCGCCCTCGCGGAAAACCTTGAGGAGACCGACGGCGGATTTGCCATACTGGCTGTGCACGAGATGCATGGGAGAAGGGATAGGTGGTGGGTTGGAACGAAACTCGCTAAGTGAGTCCTCCCGGTCTGCAAGTATCGGGCCGTTTTCCCATGCCCTCTCATCTTTCCGCTTTGAACGTCCTGCCCGCCGCCGAGTTTGTGCGGGTGGCCGGGCCCTTGTTCGAGCATTCGCCGTGGATCGCGGAGCGCGCCGCCTCCGCACGGCCCTTTGCCACCCTGGAGGCGATGCATGGCGCGCTGGTGTCGGCAGTTGCCGCCGCGAGTGAGTCGGAGCAGGTCGGGCTCATCGCCGCGCACCCCGATCTCGCGGGCAAACTTGCGGTCTCCGGCTTGCTTACCGCCGAAAGCACTGCGGAGCAGAAAACCGCCCGCCTCGACCGGCTCTCGCCGGCTGACTTTGCGCGCATCACCGCTCTAAACGACGCCTACCGCGCCAAGTTCGGGTTCCCCTTCGTGATCTGCGTGCGCGACCATACCCAGGCCGGTATCTTCGAGGCCTTTGAACAACGCGTCGCCAACTCGCGCGACGCCGAGATTAAAACCGCCCTCGCCCAGATCGCCCGCATCGCTTGGCATCGGCTCCAGGATCTCGTCACCGCCGCCTAGTTTCCACGTTTTTCCTCACCCGCAAACCCCTTCCCGACCGTGCCCGCAAAACTCAGCACTCACGTTCTCGACACCATGCATGGCCGCCCCGCCGTCGGCGTCGCGCTTGCGCTCTACCGCCTCGACGCCGCGCCGGACGGCTGGTGTCTGCTCGTCGAAACCACCACGAACGCCGACGGCCGCACCGATGCGCCCTTGCTGACCGGCGAAGCGCTGGTCGCGGGCGTTTACGAGCTGCGTTTTCAAATCGGCGCCTACTTCGCCAAACTCGGAGTGACGAAGTCGGCTCCGGACGCGCCCGCGTTTTTGGACGTCGTGCCAATTCGTTTTGGCGTCGCCGATGCCGGTGCCGCCTATCATGTGCCGCTGCTGGCCACGCCCTGGAGCTACGGCACCTATCGCGGGAGTTAAACCACCATGCGTTCGCTCGACCCCATCATCACGGAGCGGTTGCACGCGCGCGTCTCCGAGCTCGGCGGCATCAGCGAAGAAACCGGGCGCCTCACGCGTTCGTTTTTTTCCGACGCGATGACGCAGGTTCACTTTCGCTTCGCCGAGTGGGCGGAGGACGCCGGACTCAGTTTCACAATTGATGCGGCGGATAACCTCCGTCTGCGCTGGACCGCGCCTGCCGCAGATGGCGTGACGCGTCCGCTGCTCGTGATTGGTTCACACCTCGACACCGTGCGCGATGCGGGCCGCTACGACGGGCCGCTCGGCGTGCTCACCGGCCTCGCCTGCATTGAGCAACTTCAAGCTTGGGGCGAAGCGCCGCCTTTCGACATCGAGCTTGTCGGGTTTTCCGACGAGGAGGGCCTGCGTTTTCAAACCGCTTACCTTGGCAGTGCCTACTACGCCGGCGTTTTCCCGGAGACATGGCTTTCGTTGCGCGACGCCGCCGGCCACACGCTCGGCGAGGTGCTCGCGAGTCGCGGGCGCTCCGCCGCCGAGGTGCTGGCGGCGCAGCGTGCGCCCGAAAATCTCTGCGGCTACCTCGAACTCCACATCGAGCAGGGCCCGCAGCTCGAGGCCGATGCCTGCGCAGTCGGCGTGGTCTCCGCGATCGCCGCGCAAACGCGGGCGCGCCTCGTGTTTTCCGGAAAGGCCGGGCACGCCGGCACGACTCCGATGGAGCTCCGCCAAGACGCGCTCTGCGCCGCCGCCGAGGCGGTTCTCGCCATCGAGGCCTACGCCCGCGCCACGCCGGGACTGCGCGCCACGGTGGGCCAACTCGCCGTCGTTCCCGGAGCGAGCAACGTCATCCCCGCCGAGGCCACACTCACGCTCGACATCCGTCATCAGGCGGACATGAGCCTCGCCGCCGCCGTAGCCGAGCTCGAAAGCAACACTCGCAGCCACGCCGCCGCGCGCGGCATCGCGCTGCGCTGGGAGTTTTTGCAGCAGGGCAAGGCGGTGCCTATGGATGCCGCGCTTACCGAACACTTGAAAGCGGCTGCCGTTGCGCGGCAGGGCAACGCGCCGGTGCTCGTCAGCGGCGCGGGGCACGATGCCGCCGTCATCAGCCGCATCGCGCCGGTGGCGATGATCTTCGTCCGCAACCGCGACGGCCTCAGTCACCATCCCGACGAATACGTCGCCCCCGCCGACGCCGAGCTCGGGCTCGCCGTGCTTGCCGATGCGGTGTGCCGCTACGCTGCCTCCACTCCATGAGCAGTCGCCTTGATACGCTTCTTCGCGCGGTCACCGTGCTCACACCGGAGGGTCCGCTGGTTGCCGACCTGGGCATCGCCGAAGGCAAGGTCGCCGCTCTCGCGCCGGCTCTGCTCAACGTTTCCGCCCGCGAGGAAATCTACGCTCCCGGGGCGATGCTGGTGCCGGGCATGATTGATTCGCACGTGCATTTTAACGAGCCGGGCCGCGCCGCGTGGGAAGGTTTCGCCACCGGCACGGCCGCCGCGGCGGCCGGCGGAGTGACGATGATTTTCGACATGCCGCTCAACTCCACGCCGGCGACGGTGACGCCCGAGGCGTTTCACGCCAAACAGGCGGCGGCGACCGCGAGCGCAGTCATCAAGACGCGCTTCTGGGGCGGATTGGTGCCGGGCAATCTCGACCAACTCGCCGCGCTCCACGCCTGCGGCGTCATCGGCTACAAGGCGTTTATGTCGAATAGCGGCATTGATGACTTCGCCCGCTCGGACCTCGCCACCCTGCGCGCCGGCATGAAGATCATCGCCGGTCTGCCCGGCATGTGCCTGGCGGTTCACGCCGAAGACGAGGACCTCACTGCGAAGCTGGGTGCAGAAGCGAAAGCGGCGGCGCGATTCGCTCCGCGCGATTTTGCCGCGTCGCGGCCGATCGAGGCCGAGCTGCGCGCCATCCGCGACGTGCTCGAACTCGCGGGCGAGACCGGTTGCCCGCTGCACATTGTCCATGTAAGCTGCGCGGAGGGACTGGCGTTGGTGAGTGCGGCGAAGGCGCGGGGCGTAAACGTCACCGCCGAGACCTGCCCGCACTACCTGACGTTGACGGTGGACGACCTCGAAACGCTCGGCGCGCTCTCCAAATGCGCGCCGCCGCTGCGGGAGTTGGCAGACCGCGAGGCGCTCTGGGCCGCGGTTGCGCGCGGCGAGGTGGATACCATCGGGTCCGACCACTCGCCCTGTCCGCCGGCCATGAAAACCGAAAAACCTTTCGCCGAAGCGTGGGGAGGTATCAGCGGCGTGCAGCACTCCGTGCCACTGCTTTACACCGAGGCGGAAGCGCGCGGGTTGCCCTTTTCCCGCATGGCGGAGCTGATCGGCGCGGCACCGGCTCGCCGGTTTCACTTGGGGGCGGATGCAGGCGTGATTCGCGTCGGTGGCGCGGCTGATCTCTGCCTGCTCACACCGGCGCGGGGCGCGTCCATCACCCGCGAGAGCCTGCGCGACCGGCATCGCCACTCGCCCTACGTCGGGCGGCCGCTTGCCTGGTCGGTGAGCCGGACCTGGGTGGACGGGCGTGACGTTTTTCGGGCTTGAAGAAACGTATCCAAATCCAATGACACCCGGCCTTCCGCTTGTTGATCTGCATCGCCATCTCGACGGCAACGTCCGCCTTGCCACCATCCTCGACCTCGGCGCGCGCCACGGGGTAAAGCTGCCGGCGGACGAGATCGAGACGCTTCGTCCGCACGTTCAAGTGATGGGGCACATGCCGGATTTGCCCTCGTGGCTGGCGAAGTTGCACTGGATGACCGCGGTGCTGGCTGACCTCGACGCCTGCCGTCGCATCGCGCGCGAGAACGTGGAAGACGCCGCCCGCGAAGGGCTGCACTACATTGAGCTGCGTTTCAGTCCGGCGTTCATGGCGCAGCCCCACGGGCTCGATCCGCACGACGTGGTGCAGGCGGTCGCCGCCGGCATAGCGGAAGGGGCGGCCGCGACGGGAATAAAAGTTAACCTGATCGGCATTCTGAGTCGCACCTATGGCCCTGAGGCCTGCGCGGTGGAGCTCGATGCCCTGCTTGCTGGGCGGCAACATCTGGTGGCGGTGGACCTGGCGGGCGACGAGAAACTCTGGCCCGCGCACCACTTTATCCGGCACTTCGCGCGTGCTCGCGATGAAGGGCTCGCCGTGACGATTCATGCCGGCGAAGGCGACGGGGTGGCGAGTGTGTGGAGCGCGCTGCGCGACCTCGGCGCGACGCGGATCGGCCACGGCGTGCGGGCGATTGATGATCCTGCGCTGCTCGATCACCTTCGCGAGCGGCGCATCGGACTCGAACTCAACATCACCAGTAACGTGCAGACGAATACGGTGGCGAGTTACGCGGCGCATCCGCTGCGGGAGTTTCTCGATCTCGGCCTGCTGGCGACGATCAACACCGACGACCCCGTGATCAGCGGGATTGATCTCGCGCATGAGTTTCGCGTTGCTGCGCCGGCCGCGCGACTTTCAGCGGCGCACATCGCGCAGGCGCAGCGCAACGCCGTGGAGATTGCGTTTCTTTCGGAGTCGGAGAAGGCGGCGTTGCTGGCGCTCGGCCGCTGATGGAGGCGAATGATTTTTGATCCGGCAGTTAACACCACGGATGGACACGGATGAACACGGATAGCAGTGATTTGAAATCGGATAAGGAGTGACCCGGCGGGTGGGTAGATTCAGCTCCTTGATTTTTCTGTATCAGACCCGATCCGTGCCAATCTGTGGAATCCGTGGTTGGTTTGAACTGCCGATTCTCGGATGATGGGTCGGGCACGGTCAGAGAAACCCGGCGTCGCGCTGGTCGCACAGAAACTGGCCGGGACTACGAACCATCAGATTATAAACTTGGCCACCGATGACTTTACGGAAATCGGCCTCGTCGAGAGTGAGGAGCACGTTGGCTTCGGCTCCGAGGGCGGATAGCAGGACGGGGCGATCCTTGGCTTTGGGGAAGACCAGCACATTATCGAAGGCGAGTTCGATAGGGACAAGGGTGAGGCAGGGAAGCAAGGTGGCCCGCCAATAAGGTGCGGCCTTTGGGCCGAGTTTGCGGACGTTGCGCTCGGTCTCCTCAACGCAGTAGGCGGACGAGAGAAGCTGCCAGTTGAGCGAGCTGGCGTGTTGAAAGACGAAACGAGAAGCACCCTTGGCGGAACCGGCGGCGGCGAGCAGGACGCTTGTGTCGAGGAAGAGCTTCACTTTTTGGGCTTCACCTTGGGCTTACGGGTGAACGCGCTCATCTCGGCCTCGTCGCGCGCGATCCAGCGTGCAAGCTGATCGCGCGGGAGGTCACGCACGGGGACGGCGGCGGCGGCTTGTAGAAACAGCCCTCCATCACGCTCCTCGACGATGACCAGCGGGCTGGAAATGCCATCGAGTCCTAGTTTCCGACGGAGCGAGGGAGGCAGGGTGAGGCCGCCGCGTTTGCTGATAGGAAGTGTGAGTGTCATGCTGCAATGCTGCATTGCAGCAAAGCGCCCGGCAAGCGCTTTGCGGGGATAGAGGATGGTCTGTAGCCCGGTGTCTTAGACCCGCCCCCGCCGGTTTGAATCCGGTTACCGCTGGTTATTCGCGGCGGTCCCAGTGGTCCCGACCTACCCCAAGGCCAGGAGGGCGGTGTAGTCGGCGAGCGAGTCCACGTCGTGGCGCGCGGCGGGAAGCGGGTGGAGGAAAACCTCTTGAGGATGGCTGCGCGCCAACTGTCGCGCGCCGGCGTCGCCGGTGAGTGTGAGCAGGGCGGCGAAGTGTTGTTTGAGAAAAATCGCCGGCGGGCCGCGCGAGCCGTCGCCGTAGTCGCAGAGGGCGACGGTTTTGCCTGCCGCAGTCATGCCGGTTTGAAGTTCGAGCAGGTGCCGCCCTTCGATCAAGGGTTGGTCGGCGAGGAGCACGCAGACGGCGTCGGTCTCCGGGGCGCGTTCGAGCACTGCCGTCAGCCCGCAGGCGAGCGAGCCGCCCATGCCCTCGGCCCAGGCGGCGTGCACGACGTCCGCGATGCCCGCGACGGCGGGGCGGGCTTGCAGCGCCGCAGCGTGGGCGCCGAGCACGCGCACGACGGGCGATAATCCGGCGGCGAGCGCGGCGCGGGCGACGCGATCTACGAAGGTGACGCCGCCCAAGGTGGCGAGCGCCTTGGGTCCTTCGCCCTGCCAGCGTGAACCTGCGCCGGCGGCTAGGATGATCGCGGCGACAGGCATCGCTTAGGCGCCGGCGTGGATGGCGGCGGATTTGAGGCGGAGGGAGCCGCCGTCATGGTTTTGCCAATACGCGTGGATTTCGGCGACGATTGCGAGGGCGATGGCCTCCGGCGTGTCGGCTCCGATATCGAGCCCCACGGGGGCGTGCAGGGTGTCGGGCGGCGGGCCCTCGGCGAAGAGGCCGGCCTCGCCGAGCTCGCGGAAAATCTCCTCCCGGCGGCGGCGCGAGCCGAGCAGGCCGACGTAACCGTAGGGCTCACGCAAAGCGTGGCGCAGGTAGGCGGTGTCGCGGCCAAGGTGGTGCGTCATGATGAGCAAGGCGGTGCGGGCGTCGGGCGGGAAGCGGGTCGCGACGGCCTCGGGCGGGCAGGCGTGGAGTTGTTCGCCGGCCACGGGGAGCAGATCGCGGAGGGTGGCGGGGTCGGCGGCGAGGCGGTGGATTTCCCAACCGAGCAAGGAGGCCTGGCGGCAGACGGCCTCGGCGTCGCGGGCAGCGCCGGCCACGAGCAGGCGCGGACGGGGCGGGATTGTTTCGCAAAAGACGGCGGAGGGGGCGGCGGAGTGGGTGTTCGCGGCGGAGTAGTGGGTTTCCCAGGTGAAAGTCTGGCGCGAGGCGAGGCCGGCGCGGAGGGTTTCGAGGGCGGTGGCGGAGATCGGCTCAACCCAGATATCGAGGGTGCCGGCGCAGCCGAAGTGGGGGCGGGTATCAATCTGGAGCCGCTCGTTGCGGCCGGTTTGGAGAACTCGCCGGGCGACGGCCGCGACACCGTCTTCGAGGCAGCCGCCGCTCAGGCTGCCGGTGAACTCGCGGTCGAGATTTACCAGCAGGCGTGCGCCGGGCTGGCGGTAGCTGGAGCCGGTGCGTCCGACCAAGGTGGCGAGGGCGAGGGGTTGGCCGGGGTGTTGGTCGGCGAAGGCGAGGAGGCGGGGCCAGTCGTTCATGTGCGGACTGATAGCTTGAGCCCTGCCAGATGGGAGGAGAAAAAGCCGGGGCGCGGGAACGGCCTTGCGGTGGGGCGGCGGAGCGATGCAGTTGAAGGCATGAAGGTCATGTTTAATCCCAAGGAATACGCCCGCCTGCTCGAACTCGCCTCGCTTGGCATGCACACGGTGGCGGGATCGCGTCCGCCGGAGGAAGAGAACCCGGCTCTGAAACGTTACGAAGAATTGTTTCAAAAACTACTGGAGCTGGCGACCCCGCTCGGGTGCGCGGATTACGTGACGGTGGCGAGCAACGGGCAGTTAAAGCCCTCGGAGAAAATCACCGAAGACGAGCGCCTGCGGAAGATCGAAGGCGACGCGGCGAACGATCTTTTTTGGCACGAGCTGGTGGCGCGTTTGTCGGATCGCGACCTCGCGGCCGAGCAAGGGCGCGGCTTTGCGGAGGGCAAGGACGGTCCGCCGATTGATGCGGATGCGCGGCTCAAGCAGATCGAGGACGCGTATTGGGAGGAGTTCGAGAAGAACGACCTCGCGCACTTCATCCTACTCAAAGGAAACAAAGGGTGAGCACGGCGGAGCAGGGTGGGGCGGGCGCGTATGCGCGGGCGCGGGTGGCGATTGATGCGGCGCACGCGGCGGATCCGGTGCGGGCGCCGGACGGACGCGCGGCGGAGCTGGTCTATGCCGAGCGCATGGAGGCGTGGGTGGTGCGGCTGGTGCCGGAGGCGGGCGAACTGCTGCGGCTGGCGGCGCGTTGCCAGCATCTCGAACGCTGGACCTCGCCGCGCTCAAGTTATCCGGAAGGCAAGGTGGCGTATCTCTCGTGGCGGCGTGCGCTCTATGTGCAGCAGGCGGAGCGGGCGCGTGGGATCTTGATCGCGGCCGGAGTGCCGGAGGCCGAGGCGGCGGAGGTGGCGACGTGGGTATCCAAGACCGGGCTCAAAACAAACGCCGGCACGCAGGCCTTGGAGGACGCGGCGTGCCTGGTGTTTTTAGAGAATGAGATCGCGGGCTTCGCGGCGGAACATGCTCACTATCCGGAGGAGAAATTCGTGGATATTCTGAGGAAA
This sequence comes from Opitutaceae bacterium, assembly GCA_027488595.1. Lineage (GTDB taxonomy): Bacteria > Verrucomicrobiota > Verrucomicrobiia > Opitutales > Opitutaceae > IMCC26134_A. Next base: position 22,335 of record JAIYBI010000240.1, read on the forward strand.
ACCTGGCGCAAGATGAGCGCAGGCGCGCAGGCCGAGGCGCTCCGCTTGGAGCTGCCGCCGGCGATCGCTGCGCTGGTTCGCACGGCCTTGGGCGGGTGAGACGGGCGCCCTAAATTGGTCACAGAGTGCACGGAGCTCCGACACGGAGTTCACCGAGCGATTAGCTTCCCGGACACACTGGATGATTTCAGCTCCTTAAATCCGTCCAGGCGGGCTGGATTTCTAAACAAGAGCTTCAGACAAGACCGCTCCTCTGCGGCCTCTGTGTCGGCGCTCCGGCTTGGCTCTGTGTCAATCCGCCCCCGCCAAGGTCGGACGAGAGACAGTGATCCATCCCAACTACCCTATGGTTTTAGACTAGGGGACACCTAAAAGAATGAGTTAACCACGGATGGACACAGATGAACACGGATTAAAACCGCCCCATCTCCATCCGTGTCCATCCGTGATTATCCGTGGTTAAAATCTGAAAGCTCGGGGGATCTGGTGTGACTCACGTTACGATTGGGTGTCCTGGTGGAGTTGAGTTGAGCAAACACCGGCGCCAAACAATGCTCCGGTGCATGGCGCACCCCGTTCATGTCTCGATCGCCACCTTTGTTGAGCACGCCGAGACGCTTGACGCTGCGACGCCCCTGACGGTGGCGCAGCCCGAGTTTAACCGCCGCAAAAGGCACTTCTTTGGCGTGCTGCGACAGGGGCGGTTCGTGGGCATCGCCAGCGGGCATCAGATCAGTCAGGCACTCGGTTCCCAGTTTGGCCACGCGCTCTTCGGTCGCGCCTTGTTGCAAGACCACTTGATGGCGAACGCGCTCGTGGTCCCGCCGGACCTTCCGCTCACCGACCTCGTGCAACTCGCCTCGATTCGGGAGAACGCCGACTTTTATGATGACATTGCGGTGGTGACCGAAGACCGGCGTTTTGTCGGGCTGATCCCGATGCACCGGGTGGTGCGGCTGCAAACTTCCCTGTTGCTCGACAACCTCGCCGAAGTGCGCACCAAAAGCGCGGAACTCGCAGCCCGAAACCGGCAGATGGAGGACGATCTGCGCATGGCCCGCGAGGTCCAGCTCGCGATTTTACCTGATCACCCGCACCGCCTTTTTCATGGCGGACGCAGCCTTACCACTTCCCATTTCTATGAAGCATCCGAACACATCGGGGGCGATTTTTTCGCCGTGCTCCAGCCCGCCCCGGATAAGCTCGGTCTGTTCGTTTGTGACGTGATGGGCCACGGGGTCCGCTCCGCGCTCATCACCACCCACATCAGCGCCTTGGTGCAGGAGTCGCACGGCGCCGCGCTCGACCCCGGCCGGTTTCTGAGCGGCCTGAATCACGGTCTGCAACCCATTCTTCAAAGCGCCGGCAAACTCATTTTTGTGACTGCGGCCTACGCGCTGATTGATCTCTCGCAAGGCGAAGTGCGCTACGCCCAGGCCGGCCATCCGCGCGGACTTCTCTGGCGTGCCGCCGACAACGCCGCCGCGCCGGTGCCGATCGAGGCCGATGCGGAGGGCCCGGCCCTTGGCCTGTTCAACGACCTCGACTACACCGCGTCGCAGTTTGGTTTTTCCACCGGCGATACCCTGCTCCTTTACACCGATGGCCTCGCGGAAGCGATGGCAGCGGACGAGACCGAGTTCGGCACGGAACAAATCCAGCGATCCTTTGTGCGCGCCATGACTGCGGGAGATCCGGACCCTGCGGCCAAGGTGGCTGGAGCCGCGCGCGCCCACGCGGTTGACGGACGATTCACGGATGACGCTTGTATCCTGGTGGCAACGCTCCGTGACGATGCCACCCGTTTGAACTCGGACAGTGCGGAAAGCCAATCCGGCTAGGGTGTCGAGCGGGGCTACTCTAATGGACAGGTTGAAGCTATGTTCACGAAGAGAGTCCTGGAACTAGTCACAGAGTGCACAGAGCTCCGACACGGAGGGCACAGAGTAAACAGTTTCCCTGGATAATTTCATCGCTGGAAATCCTGCGAACGTGGTGGGATTGCGCCTGAACTTTGAACGAGCTTTCTGACAAGACCTCTCCTCTGTGACCTCTGTGTCTGCGCTCCAGCTCGGCTCTGTGACGAATCAGCACTCTAAAGATCGGGTCATAAACTCAGAACTCAATCTTGCGGAAAGCTCCATAACTCCAACACCGTAATCAGCATGAACTCCGGACCGAACCAGCCCCGCGCCGCGGGCGAAATGACATCGGGGAGTCTTGCACCGACCGGACGCAGACCGGGAATCTGCCGGCATCACCCTTTGCAATGGAACAGCTCCGTTTAACTTCCATAAAATCAACATTTCTCGGCCTGACCCCTTTGGCTTGGTCGGACCCCTTTGGCTTGGTCGACCCCTTTGGCTTGGTCTCCTTAAATCAACATTGAGTATGGGTGCCGCGGAGAATTCGAAAATCAATTACAGTGGAATACAATATCCGGTCATTTGGATCGGAGAAAAGGACGTTCGTGCGTTTGTCGATCTGGAACACTTGCGCACATGCGATTCAGGCGACTTTCGTCCCGGATATCGGAAGCGTGGTTGCATTGTGGATCGCAGCCTCACTCACCGGACCGTGAGGTCTGTGCATGTCGTGGGCCATATTCCTCCCTTTTGGGGCTATCGGCTGCCGGGAACGAGGATATTGCTCCTCGATTACGACTTCACGGGCGAAGCGGCTCCTATCACGCTGGAGGAGCTGAAATCGATGATCGTCCAAGCGGACCGCGCCAGCGGAATGTATGTGGGCATGGCCCAGAGCCCCCGCAGCTACGAGGCCTCGATCCGAAGATTGAACAGTTTTGACGCGGTGGTGAAAGAATACCGCATCGGTCCGAAACGCGGCTGGCTGAGAAAGATTTGGGCGGGGCCGTTCGACTAAAGTGAGGGCGATCCAAATGGGGTCACCGCGATCCAAATGGGGTCACGCCGCTACATGCTAGATTTGAACAGCGCGATGAGGGACAGATTGAGTTTGTTGGCTCGAAAAAACTACAACCGGAATTCAGCCGGAAGGCCGAGCCGGAGAGATCGAGGCGTTGTTCGTTGATTCTCTCCCAAATCACCTCCCTGCCGGCCACTCACCCGTGAAACTCGCCCTTCGGCGAGACGAAGGGCACGCGATAGACTGAGAAATCCCGGTGGTCGGTCGTGAGCACCACCGCACCCTTGTGGCGGCGGGCGAGGAGGACTGCGCAGGCGTCGGCGTAGTCCATGCGTCGTTCCCACTTCCGCATCTCCGCCAGCACGGCCACCGGAGCCGGGTCTTCGACGTGCATGCGCTCCACGATTTTTTCTAGAAACTCCAAGGCCCGTGGTCCATTTTGCAGGATATGGGTCGCCTCTGCGATGGCTGCGCTGTTGACTATGAAGGGACTTACGCGACTCAGCATTTTCTCCATCGTCCAGCGATGGTGTGGGTCGGAGATGTCAGCCGCGGCCTTGAGCGGTCCGGCATCAAGTATTATGATCGGCGAGGTAGCGGGCACGGAGGATTTCGCTGCGTGGGCGCGGGTCAGGAGGCAAGGAAACGCACCCAAACAGATGCTCCAAGCCGGCGAAGGGATTTCCCGGCGCGGCTTTGATGCCGTGAGCGGGGAGTTTTTTCGTCACGCGCCGACGAGCTGGCTTTTTCGGGCTAAGCTTGGTCGCGGTTGGCATGCGGTAAACGGTGCTGAAATCAGCGGCGGTGACAAGCCGACAGGTGCGGAGCATCGGCACATTTCTGCAGAGGTGCAATAAGGGACAGGTTAACTTTAACGCTCGGAGCGGTTGGGGCGCGGCCGACACGGAGGTCGGGCCCTCCCTTGCGGACATAAAAAGGCCCGGCTCCCTTGCGGGGGCCGGGCTGGTGGGGGCGGTGCGGGTGGCGGCGATTTAGGCGGTTGGCACGAAGGGCCAGACTTTTGCATACCAGGCGAAGGCGGCGGCGGCCACGATGAGGATCAACAAGGTGACGAGCAGGGTGGAGCGTTTGCGGCGGGCGGCTTCCTTGTCCACGTAGGGATCGTTGAGGTCGAGCTTGCTGCCCTTAGGGAGGACTGCGCGCTCGGTGAGTTTGGTGCCGAAGGGGATGTTGATTTTGACGCGGCCGTTGATGGCCCAGCCGTTGGCTTCGAGAATGGGGCCGAGGTTGCGCTGGCGGAGTTTGAGCCAGGCGATCGCCATCGAGGGACCGGAGATGATAAGAATGATGCCCAACACTCCGAGCGGCATGTAAACGCCGAGACCGAGGAAGCCCGCGATGAGTCCGCCGAGCACGGTGCCCAAGGCACCTGCGGCGACGCCGAGGGCGGCGATGACGCCGACGTCGAACTTCTTGGGGGGAGTGGCGGCGGCGGCGGATTTATCGGCGTTGGCGGTCTTTTCGGCGGCGGCGGCGAGTTTGGCGTTGCTCTCGGCATCGGCGGCGGCGGCGCGCTTGGCGGCCTGCTCCTCGATCATACGCACAAACTTTTTGTAGGGGGAGAAGAAGGCCTGGCGGACGCTGATGGGGTTGTCCACGATGGCGGTGATGGCGGCGTCCCAGTCGCGGCCCTGGCGGTCGTAGAAAATGCCGTTGCGGCCGACGAAGAGGAAGTCGCTATCGCCCTGGGTAAAGCAGGCGGCGATCTTGCGCGGGGCGCAGCCGGCGCGGGTGAGGTCGCAGTAGGCGATGTAGGCCTTGCTCATGGCGGCGAGCGGGGCGGGGCCGGCGACGCCGATGCAGAACTCGGTGGAGCGGTTGTCGAGATAGAGTGTGCCGGCCTGGAAGGTCGCGGAGTAGGAGGGGGAGTAAAAGTCGAAGAAGTTGACGAAGTTGTGCAGCAGGGCGCGGAAGTCGCGGGTGTAGCGGAGGATTTTTTCGACCGAGGCGATGGCCGTGAACTCGGGCTCGAGGGATTTATCCTTGGTGATGAGGGCGGCGAGCTCGGCCTGCTGGTTGGCGGCGAGGATGGCTTTGACGCGATCAAGGCCGAGGGGCTCGACGGCGGCGCCGGCTTTGGCCCCACTCCAGGCGGCGAAGGCGGCGACTTTGGCCTTGAGGGCGGTCCACTCGGGCTCGGTGAGCTCGGTCTTGGCGGCGCCGAAAACGGGGGTGACTGCGGCGGCGTGCAGGGTGGCGAGGGCGGCGGCCCAGGCGGGGTTGACGGCGGCGAGGAGCGGGAGGGGCTGGCTGGCGGCGATGCGGGCGAGGGGGAAGCCGGCGACCTCGGCGGCGGTGATGGAGAGATCCTTGGCGGCGAGGGCGAGATACTCGGTCTCGGAGCGGTTCAAGGCGGCGAGGGCGCGGGCATCGTAGGCGGCGAGGCGGGTGCGGGAGAAGTAGTCGTCCACCTTGGCGGAGACGGCATTCACGGCGGCAAGGGCGGCGGCGGTGCCGGCACCGAGGGTAAGCACATCGGCGGAGGCGCCGGTGGCGCTCCAGGCGGCGAAGGCGGTGGCGTCGGCGTAGAAGGAGTCGATGCGGGCCTGATCAATGCCGGAGGCGCCGGAACGGTCGGTCACGCCGCCGTGGGTGGAGATGATTTGCGCGACGAGAAGCTTGAGGTCGGCGGCCTCGGCGGAGTCGGCGGTGATGATGCCGTCGCCGTTGAAGTGGGTGGAGGCAAAGAGGCGGACGGTGTCGGAGGCCTCGGCGAGGGTGATGGCGGAGGCGTCGGCCTTGCCGAGGGAGGCGAGGATGCGTTTGGCGGAGGCGTGGGCGGCGAGGCCCTCGGGCTTGGCGGTGTTGAAGGCGGAGAGGGCGACGGAGTCGGAGTCTTTGAGGAGGACGCCGAGGTCGTTGAGGACAAGGGCGGACCAATCGATGGCTGAGAGGAGCTCGGGGACGCGGATGCGGCCGTCGTTGTCGGTATCGATGAGGGCGAGGGTTTTCTCGTCGAGCTCAAGGCCCTTAACCGGGCAGGAGAGGGCGACCCAGAGCTTCTGGTCGAGATGCTTGAGGTTGGCGAGGTCGGCGCCGGTTTCGAGAGCGACTTGGTCGAGGCCGCCGATGCGGTAGAATTTCCAGGTGTGGGGGGAGTTCATGCGATGGTTTTGAGTGAAAGTTGAAGCCCTTGGCAAATCACTGGCGTGATGAATGCGGGCCGCAGGTTTGGAGATATGCAGTGAAGGTCAAAGCTAAGAGTAAAAAGCGGGTGAAAACATCTAAGCCCGTGATTTTGCCGCCGGTGCCGAAGCAGCCGCAGGAAATGTCGAGCCCGCGCGCCCAGGCGGTGCTTTGAGCGAGCAGGAAGAGGGCCGAGAGCAAGGTGGCGAGCAACCACGCACCCTGGCGGAGGCGCGGGCGCGGCAGGAGCAGGGCGACGGCGGTGACGAGTTCTAGCCAAGGGAGGAAGTGGCCGACGAGTGCGGAGCCGGGCGGGGGGAGCAGACGGTAGTTGTGCACGGCGACGCTGAAGGCGGCGGGGTCGAGGAGCTTGGGCCAAGCGGCAAGGATGAAGAGGGCGGCCACGCCGAGGCGGGCGCCGGCGGCGAGCAGCGGCACGAGGCGGAAGGGCCGGAGTGAAGGCGGCGTGGGGCTCATGGGCTCGAGCTCCAAGCCTCCCAGCCGCCGCTGAGCGCGAAGACCGAGTCGGTGCCGAGCTCGCGGCGGAGGCGGGCGGCGATCTGGGTGCTGGTTTGGCAGGAGGATGAATCGCAATAAACCACGATGACGCCGTCGGGCGTCCAGCGATCGAGCAGCGCGGGGAGGAGTTGTTCCCATTCGGCTTCGGTGAGGCGGAGGGCGGAGGGGATATGGCCGGTGGCGAAGGCGGCGGGGGTGCGGGCATCCACCCAAAGGGCGTTTTGAAAACGCGGATCGCGGCGCGCGGTGGCGACGGAGACGGCGTGGGCGGCTGCATCGGCCGGAGCGGTGGCCGGGCCGCTTGAGACGGCGGATGCGGGCGAAGGGACGGTGAACGGATGCCAGAGCAGGGAGACGGCGGCGAGCAGGCCGGCGACGGCGGCGAGTTGGGCGGCGGGCCGGAGCGAAGGGCGAAAATCAACGCACGCGCACATAGATGGTTCGGGTGAGCTCCTCGTTGGAGGGCAGCAGGACGACGACGCTCACGACGGCCCGGGTGGGACGGTCGGTGGCCGCGGGAGTAATCTCGACCCGCGTGGAGGCCGGATCGTCCGGCGCGGCGGCGGGGAGAAGGCGGACGGCGAAAGCGGGGTCGGAACTGGTGGCGCGAAGGACGCGCGCGCCGGCGGTGGGATCGAGAGTGAGCCGGGCGTTTTGCGCGGTGGCTGGGCCGTGGAGCGGCCATTGGAAGAAGCGCGGCGCGAGGGTGAGCCACTCGGCGATGGTGACTTTGAGGGTGATGGGGTAGGGCTCGCGGCCGGGCTCGTCGGTGGTGATGAAGAGGACCTGTTCCTTTAGGCCGACTGCGCCCTCGGCGGCGAAGGTCACGCTGAGAACGCCATCCTGGCCGGGTTGGTAGAGGATTTGGTCCGTCTTGCCAGTCGTGCAACCGCAGGAGGCGCGAACCTCGATGACGCGGACGGGGGTGGGGCCGGAGTTTTTAAAGGTGAAACGGGTGGCGAGGGATTCCTGGCCGGGGGCGAGAGTGCCGGAGAACTCCTGGGTTGCCCATTTGAGTTCTGCGCGGGCGTGCGCAATGCCGGCGGCGAGTAAAATCGCGAGAGTTGCAACGAAGGCGGGCGACGGGCGGCTGAACATGATCGAAGATCGAGCCAAGACGAAGAGGCGAAGGGCGGCAAGCCGACGGACGGCGCGATCGAGGGCGAAAAAAAACCGCCGGCCCTTGGGGGACCGGCGGTTTTCGAGTGAGAGCGGATTACTTGGTCACGCCGAGGGCGGCGAGGGTCTCGTAGGTGAGACCGCCCTGGGGCAGGTTGTTGGCGGCCTGGAAGGAAGCGACGGCCTGCTGCGTGGATTTGCCGTAGACGCCGTCAACCGCGCCGACGTTGAAGTTGCGGGAGTTGAGCTGGCTCTGGACATTGGCGATGACATCGGGGGTGACGTTCGTCGCGCAAAGGATGCGGCGCCACTCCATCTTGCTTCTGCCGGCGGCGACCTGGCGGGTGACGGTGCCGTATTCGGCGGGGATCACCTTCTTGTCCACGCGGGCGGGGCTGGTGACCTTTTGAACCTGCACCATTTTGTATTCGGCGGGGATCTGGATGGTTTTCACCTGGGCGGGCTGGTCAACGACGGTGCGCTTGACGGTCTCGTAGACGGCGGGAATCTGTTCCTCGCGGGTGGTGGCGGCGGAGACGAGCACGTTGCGGCTCACGGTGTCGTAGACAGCGGGGTCGGTGACATAGCACATGATCTCGCCGGTCTCGCCTTCGAGTTTCTGGAGGGAGTCCGCACCCTTCTTCCAGTAGCTGCGCTCGGGCTTCACAAGAACGCGCTCGGTGCGGGTCTCGTAGACGGCGGCGACGGGGATCTGGCGGGTGTAGGCGGGGGATTTGAGGACGCGCTCCTCGATCTCTTTATAGGTGGCGGGAATGATTTCCTGACGCTCGCTGGCGCCGCGAACCATGACGCGTTCCTCGACGGTGCTGAGCACGGCGGGAACCTCGATCAGCTCGAAACCCTCTTCGCGTTTCACGACGCGCTCGGTGACGGACTCCATGGCGGGAGTCACGAGGACGCGGGTGTAGCACTCGCCGGGTTTGGCGTTGGGCGGGAACAGGGCGTTGTTGTCGGCGGCGGGGGCGGCCACCGGGCGGGTGGGCGCGACGGCGGGCGCGGGCTCGGCCGGGGCGGCCTCGGCGGCGGGGGCGGTGGTTTCCTTGTGCTTTAGGGAGCGGAAGTGCCGCATGATATTCGGGTCAACCTGAGCGAACAGGCTGCCGGCACCGGCGAAAGCCAGGGCGAGGACGAGGGATGCTTTGAGAGCAGGGCTGGACAGGGTTTTCATTGGCAGGGTGTTTAAGGGTTATGAATCGTTTCGATAGTGCCCTAAACTACTCCGCTAAAGCAAGTAAAAATACTGTAATTACATTCTTAACGTCTTATTGAATAGCTGTTTAATAATTATTTATTGTCGCAATTAAACTGCACGGGGCGCCGATTTCTTATCAGATGTCGAGGCGAGCGGGAGGCGATTTACCTCGTGGCGGAGCGACAAAAATCAACGCGGCGGGCGCGGGCCTTTTACGACGCGAGTGTCGCAAAGGTAGTCGTGCAGCGTGCGTTTTTCGTCGTCGAAGGCGGCCATGACGTAGCCGGAGAGGAAGAGTATCCAGCTGAGTTGCTCGCCGAAGTAGCGCAGGATGATTTTCCCTGCGCCGACGGGCGATCCATCGGCCCGAACCACGCGCAAGCCGAGGATACGTTTGCCGGGTGTCGCTTCAAAGCGGCGGATGAAATACACCGAGAACCAGATGGCGATTCCGGCGTTTACGACCGACATGATGCCTTGGGCGCGCAAAAAGCCCCGCCAGTCGGGCGGCACTGGGATGGCGCCGTCGTAGAAAAGGGCTGAGAATGCCTCGGCGAGCAGCAGTCCGATGCCGACCAGCAGGATGAAATCAATCATCTTGGCGGCGAAGCGCGCCCAGAATCCGCCGAATGGGGGGTGTGCGGTCCGCGGAGCGGCCTGCGTGGCGCGTTCGCGTGCCGCGGCCCTCTCCTCGGCCCAAGCGCGGAGTTCCTCGGCGTGAGTGGCATTGGCGGCACTCGTCTCACCGGCGGCCGGGAGGGGCGGAGGCATCGCGGGCAGCGACGGCGGAACCTCCAACTCGGCGACATCCCCGGCGCGGCGCCAGTCGCTCAGGCCCGGGCGCCAGACCAGCGTGCCGGCCTGCACCATGCCGTCGCGGATGCGTTCATCCAGCGTCTCCCGTTCAACCGGGCCGATGCGTTGACCTTCCTGCACGAAATACCATTTCATGTCCCGCACCGTGCCGGTCCGTGCGGCCAAGGCAACCGTGCAACGCGGCACCCGCTTGCAACGCATCCCGGCCTCGCCATGCGACGGCGGGACGGCCAACTTCGCGTCCCGACCATGCGTGCATCCTCTCTTGTCCGCCCTGCCCTTGTCCTGTTGACGGGACTCGTTTTCGCCCTGTTCGCGACCGCCTGCCGGCCTCGCGAAACCCCCGTCGAAGCGGCGCGGGCGACGCAGACGCTGTTGTTGGGCAACGGCGCCGAGCCCGGCGACCTCGACCCGCAGCTCGCCACCGCGTTCACCGAGTTTAACATCATCATCGCGCTCGGCGAGGGGCTCACCGCGATTGACGAAGCCACCGGCGAACCGGTGCCGGCGGCGGCCGCGGGTTGGAGTGTATCCGCTGACGGACTACGTTACACCTTTCACCTCCGGCCCGAGGGACGCTGGTCGAATGGCGAGCCGCTCACGGCCGCTGATTTTGTTTTTTCTTACGAGCGCATCCTTCGGCCCGCCCTCGCCTCGGAATACGCCTACATGCTGTTCCCGATTCGCGGCGCCGAGGCTTTCAACACCGGTAAATCCACCGATTTCGGCACCGTGGGCGTAAGCGCGCCCGATGCACGCACGCTCGTCATCGAGCTTGCCTCTCCCACGCCTTATTTGCTGGCCGTCGCCGCTCACCAGGCCTGGTTTCCGGTGCATCCGCCGACGATTTTGAAGGCCGGTAAAATAGACCAGCGCGGCACGGGTTGGACGCGACCGGAGAACTACGTCGGCAACGGCCCCTACCGCCTCGCGGTCTGGGCGCCCAACGACCGCATCGAGGTCGTGCGCCAGCCCCACCACTACTCGGACCCCGCCGTCGGGCCCAAGCGCGTCATCTTTTTTCCTACCGACAACATCCCCGCCGACGAGGCCGCCTACCGCGCCGGTCAGCGTCACGCCACTTACGACCTGTTGCCGGATCGCATCGCCGGATACCGGGCCGAGAAACCGTCGCCCCTGCGGGTGGATCCGCTGTTGGAGACCTATTATCTGCGCTTCAACGTCACGCGTCCGCCCCTCGCCGATGTGCGCGTGCGCCGAGCCCTCGCCCTCGCGATTGATCGCGAGGCGATCGCCGCCTCGGTGCTGCAAGGCTCGCGCGTTGCCGCCTTCAATTATACCCCGCCCGGCACCGGCGGTTACGCGTGCGAGGCCCGGCAACCCCACGATCCCGCCGCCGCGCGCGAGTTGCTCGCCGCCGCCGGCTTCCCGAAGGGCGAGGGCTTCCCCCGGTTGGAACTCCTGCTCAACACCGATGCGATCAACACCACCATCCTCTCCGCCGTGCAGGCGATATGGAAACGCGAGCTCGGCATCGAGGTCACGCTCGTGGCCCAGGATTTCCGCGTTTATCTGGATTCGATGAAGGGCCTGCGCTACGACATCGCCCGTGCCCGCTGGATCGGAGACTACAACGACCCCAATACCTACCTCGACATGTTCCTGACCGGCGGTGGCAACAACCAGACCGGCTGGAGTTCCGCCGCCTATGATGCGCTCATCGCCCGCGCCGCCACCACCGCCGACCCGAACGCACGGTTTGCGGTCTTTCAGCAGGCCGAGCGACTCCTTCTCGAAGAGGCTCCCATCGCGCCGATTTTTTTCGGCGCCCGCACCCATCTGCTGCATCCCGATGTGGGCAGCTGGCACCCGTCCCTGCTCGGCGTGCGCCGTTACCAGACGCTGACCTTGGCTCCCGGCCTCGGCCGATGAAAAAGATTTGTAACACCAATCTCACCGAGGCCTTGACCCGCCAATGCCGTGCCCTACCAGTTAGCGTCTCCCCAACTATGACGCTGCCTCGCAGATCCGTCTCCGGTCCCCTGTATTTCCGTCCAAAGCTCGCTCTTGCGTTGCTTGCCCTTTTGGGAACCGTCCCCGCCTTCGCCCAAGTTACCATTCCGATCGCGAACCAGCTCGCCGAGGTTGAACTCAACCTCAAGGCCAAGAAACCCGCCGACGCCGCCAACCTGTTGGATGAGATAATCAAGCGCGCCCAAGCCGGCGAAGCCCTTCCTTCGGGTCTCACTTTGGAGCGCCTGCTGCTCACCGCCGCCAACACCAATTTCCAATCGCAGCTCTACCCCCGCGCCGCCGAGCTCGGCGCCCTCATCGAAAAGCTCGACTCCGTCGGGCCGGCCGCCCTGGCCGAGGCCCGCATGATCCGCGGCCTCTCTCTCGCCCTTCAGCAGAAATATGCCGAGGCCATTCCGATTTTCAAAGCCGCCGAGGAGTCCATCACCTTCCGCGACAAGGCACTGCTTTACGGCGCGATGTCCGCCAACCAGGCCGGCCAGCTCCCAGTCGCCATCGAGACCTACAACCGCCTCCTCGCCACCTCCGCCCGCGATCGCGACTGGGCCGACGCCGCCCTCGCCTTGGTTGATCTTCATGTGCGCGCCGGCAACGTTGCCGACGCCCGGCGCGGCCTTGGCCTTCTCCGTGGCAACCTCGCCCTGGTGGATAATCTCGCGGGGCTCAACATCCTCTCCCTCCAGCTCGGTGACGCCCTCATGAAAGCGGGCGACAATGCCGGTGCCCTCGCCGCCTTCCGCACCATCACCACGCGCGACGACCTCATCTCCGAACAGAAGAAGCGCAACGCCGGCCTTGAGCGCGCCCTCGCCCGCCTTCAGGCCATCACCCGCCCCTCCGCCACCGACTCCGACGCCATCCGCCGCCTCAACTCCCGCCTCGAGCAAGCCAAGGCCTCCCTCGAGCAGATCGAGAAACTCCCCGGCTACGACGCCACCCTCCGCTACCGCCTCGCCTACACCTTCCAGGAGCGCGGCGGCGCGTGGGAGGCCGCCCTTCTCTACGAAGACCTGCTGGCCAACCACCCCGAATCAGCCGAGCGCGAGAACGCCTTCTTCGGGCTCGTCCGTTGCTACGCCGACACCGGCCGCTTCGAGAAAGTCCGCGAGTCCGTTGACCGCTTCACCCGCGCCTTTCCCGGTTCCAAGTTCGGCCCGCAGGCCCTTTACCTCGCCGCCATGGCGGCCGGCTCCCGCAACGACCTCGAGGGCCAGCTCACCTTCCTCGGCTTGGCGACGGACAACTACGCCGCCGGGGAACTCACCGAGCCGATGCGCCTGATGCGCGCCAACGCCCTTTTTTCACTCAACCGCTACGCCGAGGCCAAGGAAACCGTCGTCGCCTACGCCAAGGATTTTCCCCAGGGCAAATTCATTGAGGAGGCCCGCTACCTTGCCGCCATGGCCGATCTCGCCGAAGGCCGCTCCGGCGAGGCCGAGAAACAGATCATCGTCTACCTGAAAGACTTTCCCGAGGGCCGCTTCGTGCCCGACGCCCGCTACCGGCTCGCCGCCACCGCGTATTCGCGTGAGGACTACAAGACCTGCGCCGAGCTTTGTGTGAAGTGGCTCGCCGACTATCCCTCCGAGCAGCCCCAGCGCGGAGAGATCCACTCCCTCCACGCCGACGCGCTCGCCGGCCTCGGCAATATTTCCGAAGCCATCGTCGCCTACCATGAGGCCCTGAACCTGCCGCTCTCCGACGAGCAGCTCGGCTACGTGCTCGACGAGCTCAACCGACACTACCAGGCCCGGCGCGAGTTCGACGCCGCCGTCGCCATGTGGGAGCAGTTCGCCGCCGAGAAACCCGACCACCCCTTCGTCATCAACGCCGCCTACTGGATCAGCCGCATCCGCAGCAAGGAGGGCAAGTTTGACGAGGCCCTCGAACTCGTCTCCCAAATCACCCGCCGCTACGTCAACGACCCCTCACGCGGCGATGTCGAGCGCCTCCTCGTCGAGATGGCCGCCACCCTCGCCCGCCCGCCTCGCGTCAAGAAGGGCGAGCCCAAACCCGAGCCCATCCCCGAGGAGACCCTTTTCGCGCGCGTCAACCAGCTCATCCTCGTCGGCGACACCCGCAATAATCCCACCGCCCGGGCCCGTGCTTTGTTTGTCCAATCCGAGATCGCCTCCCTGCGCAAAAACGACGCGCTGCGCGACCAGCTCCTTGGCAAGATCGCGTCGAACTACGCGCCCGACCAACTGCCCCCAGGCATTCTCGGCAAGGTTGGCGACGCCATGCTCGCCCTCGGCCAGCCCGAGGTGGCCAAAAAGTTCTACGAGCAAATCATCACGGCGCACCCCAAGTCTGTTTTCGCCGACTTCGGTTACGTCGGCCTCGGTGACATCGCGCTGCTCGATGGCAATGGTGACGAGGCCCTCAACCGCTATAACGCCGCCATTGATGTTGCCGGCGCCCGCTTCAAGTTAAAGGAGGCGACGCTCGGCCGTGCACGCGCCTTCGCCCTCCTTGGCAAACTCGACTCCGCCCGCGAACTCTTCGAGCAGGTCGCCGGCAATCGTTCCTGGCGCGGCGAGGCCACCGCCGAGGCCCTTTACAATCTCGGCGAAATCGCCATCCGCCGCGGCACCCCGGACGATCTCGCCAAGGCTCAGGCGCATTACCAACGCGTTTACCTCTCCTATAAACGCTTTCCCGCCTGGGTTGCGAAGGCCTACATCCGCTCCGCCGAGACGTTTATCAAGCTGGGCCAGAAACAGGAAGCCAGCAACACCCTCGAACGCATGCTTACCTTCCGCGACCAGCTTCAATCTTACCCCGAATGGAAGGCCGCCTTGGATCTGAAAGCCACCGCCGGACTTCCCGCCGCCGCCTTCCCTCCCGAGCCTGCGGCTCCCGTCACCGCTGCCCCGACCCCCGCGAAATCATGAGTTCCCCGCGCCACCGTCTTTTCCTTTCGTTGGTCATCGGTCAGTGTGCATTGGCCGTTCTGCCTGCCGCCTTTGCCCAGCGCTACATCCTCAAGGACAACACCGCCCTCGCCGCCTCCGAAGTCACCCTCGGCTCCGGCGCACTCGTGCAACAGGTCGCCATCCCCGGCGGCGGCTCGTTCGAGCGTCGTTATCCGCTTGCCGACGTCGCACGTCTCGAGTTCCCCGAGCCCGAAGCCCTCGACGAAGCGGAAAAGCTCGTGGCCGCCGGCTCCGGCGCGGATGCGCTGAAGCTCATCGAGCCCATCTACCGCCAGTTTGCGCCATTTTCCAAAGTGGTCGGTTCACACTGGCCCCGCGCCGCCCAGCTCCGCCTTCAGGCCCTCCTTCTCGGCACCGACAACAGCGCGATCACTTCTTCCGCCCGTGAGCTGATGCAGAGCGGCCTCGGCCCCGATGTCACGGGCACCGCCAAGCTCGCCCTTGCCCAGCTCGACGCCCGCGCCGGCAAGGAAGCCCTCGCAAACGTGATGCTCGAGCAAATCGTTCGCGAGGCGACTCCGGCCGTTCAGGCCCGCGCCTGGCTGCTGCGCGGCGACCTCGCCGCCGCCCGCACCGCACATGTCGAGGCGCTTGAGTGTTACCTGCGCATCCCCGCTTTTTTCGGCACCATTGACGAGCTCATGCCCGCCGCGCTCCTCGGCGCAGCCCGCGCTTACCAGGGCTACGGCGATAGCAGCCGGGCCGAACGCTCCGCCCTCGATTTGATAGATAACTATCCCGCCACCCTTCAGGCCGCCCAGGCCAAGAAGGAGTTTAATCTCTGATTTGCTGTTTCGCTCTCCATCCTCTTCCACCCATCACCACCCGCTTCTCTTAAACTCAAAACTCAGCCCATGAAACGCGTCCTCGCCCTTGTCTCACTCCTCGCCGCCTCGCCGCTTGCCTTGCTCGCCCAGGCCGCCGCTCCCGCCACCGTGAAGAAAGTCAGTCTTCTTCAGGAACTCTCCTCGCCCTTCATCCTCCCGCTCTGGGCCTGCTCCGGCCTTATCGTCTACCTTGTCATTGATCTCTATCTTAAGAGCGGTTCCAAGCAGTTCGTCCCCCCCGCGGATCTCGATATCCTTCGCACTTACTTCCGCGCCGGCGATTACCACGGGGCCTACGCCTGGACCGCCAAAAACACCGGCTCCGTCGCCGCTGTTGCTCACGCCGGCATCAAGCACGCCACCGGTGGCAAGACCGCATCCGAGGATGCCATGGGCGCCGCCATCATAGGCGAGAACTCGAAGTTCCAAAACAAGATCGCCTACCTCTCCGTCATCGGCGTCATCGCGCCCATGGTCGGCCTTACCGGCACCGTGGTCGGCATGATCCAGGCCTTCGCGGCGATGGGCGCCGCCGGTGCCGCCGACCCCTCCAAACTCTCCGGCGCCATCGGCCACGTGCTGCACGCCACCGCCGCCGGTCTCGCCGTCGCCATCCCGGCCTTCGTATTCTACTACCTCCTGCGCAACCGCGTCTCCCACCAGATCCACGAGCTCTCGCTCGCGATCAACGACCTTTTCCGTTGCTACCCCTACGAGCACATGAAGGACGTCTCCTTCGAGGGTGGCGAACACGTCGCCGCCACCCCGAACTGGATCACCGGCGCCGCCCCCGTGGACGCTCCCGCCGCCCGGGCCTGAGTTGCGCGCCGCGCATCCCTTAAACTTCAACTTTAACCTCAACCCTTTACCAACATGGCAGGCGGTGGTGGCGGTGGCGACGGCGAGCCCGAATTTCAAATCGCGCCGATGATAGATGTTCTCCTGGTGCTGCTCATTTTTTTCATGAGCATCGCCACCTCGTCGGTGGCGCGCTACGATCCTGGCATCCAGGTGCCCGTCGCCACCGATGCGAATAAGAAAGAGGACTCCGAGGGCGAGCTGGTCTTCAACGTGGCTTGGAAGTCCGCCACCCTCACCGCGGTCACCAGCTTTGAGGAAGCCGTCGTGCAACCCGAAGACACGATTGGCACTCTTTCCGCCCGCAAAAAAGCCAATCCCCAGGTCCGCGTGCTCGTGCGCGCCGACGGCGAGACTCCCGTCCGCTACATCAACGCCATCGTCAACGCCGCCGCCCAGGCCGGCATCGTGGACGTCACCTTCGCCACCGTCGCACGTTAAAAACCGATCGTTCCGATTAATCCGATCAGACCGATTCGCCCAATCCCTTTTTCATGAAACTCCCCGTCCAAGCCTCCAACCCCGACGTCGGTTTCCAGATCGCGCCCATGATTGACGTGGTGTTCGTGATCCTCGTGTTTTTCATGTCTTTGGCCGCTCAGATCCGCATCGAGCAGATTCTCCAGACCAAGCTCCCCGGCATGTCGGTCGCCGGAACGCCCACCGAGTTTGTGGACGAGCAGATCCTTCAAGTTTCCGAGGATGGCGAGGTCACGCTCAATGACGAGGTTTACGACTCTCCCACCAGCCGTGATCTGCCCCAGCTCACCAGCACCCTCGGGCAGTTGAAGGCCTCCAGCGACGCCGCCAAATCCAAGCTCGTCGTCACTCTTATCAGCAACCCCGACTCGCCTTACTACCGCACCATTGACGTGCTCAACTCCCTCGCCCTTGCGGGTGTCACCAACGTGACTTTCACCGCCGACGCCGAAGAGCTGTAAGCCCATCTTCACTCGTTCCCCATGTCCGATCTTCCCGATTCCCCCGCGCCAGCCGACGAGACTCCGGCGCAGCACATCGCCGCCGTTCAGAAGAAGAAGAATTTCTACCTGCGCATCACCTCGAGCATGCCTCTGTTCATCACGGTGATCGTGCACGTCGTGTTCATCGGAGCGGCAGCCGCCATCGTGGTGCAGCAGGCCGGCGGCGGCAAAAAGAAGACCTTCGAGGCCAGCAATCAGTCGGAAAACGCCAACAAGCAGGTCGAGCACCGCCTTCAGGTTGCCCGCCGTGGCGGCGCGAGCAGCGCTTCCCAAAGCCCCGTCTCCGCCAACCGTATCTTTTCCACCTCGGAGAACGCCCTCCAAATGCCCGCCATGCCCGACCTGCCCTCGATGGGGGCGGGCGGCTTTGGCGGTTTCGGCGGCATGGGCTCGGGTGTCGGCCTCGGCGCCGGGTCCGGCATGTCCACTTCCCTCGGCGGCGGCACCGGCCTCGGCGGCCGCGGCTTCATGTCGCTCAGCTTTCTCGGCTCCACCACCCAGAACGTCCGCAATATCGTCTTTGTGGTGGATACCAGCGCCGAGATCATGGAGCCCCGCAAAGGCGGCTTCCGGGCCTTCTCGATCATCCGCGAGGAGATCATGCGCCTCGTCGGACGCCTCCCCCCGTCGTCCAAGTTCAATGTCATGCTTTTTGGATACAACTCTGGCGACGAGAATAACGCCGTTTCGTTAAACGCATTCAAACGCGAGCTCTCCCCCGCCACGAGCGATGTTAAAAAAGAGTTCTTTGAGTGGATGACGCCGGTCAACACCACGTTGGGCAGATTCGGCCCCACGTCAGCCGCCAGCCGTATCGTTCTCCGTGCCCAGCCTCTCCCGGAATCCGCTGGTGTGGACCCGCTCTTTCTTCCCCCCTACTGGGCTCGCGCTGTGCAAACCGCGCTCGAACAGCGGCCCGATACCATCTACGTCATCACCGCCAGCGGCGGCCGCCCGCGTAACCGGGTGAGCGAAGCAGTCTTGGCGACCCGCCGCACCGCAGAAGAAAAGGAAAAAGAGGACTTTGCCCAAGAGATGAAAAAGATCGGTCTAGATGCTGCTGCCGTCCGTGGCGCTCGCGATCGCGCTTTAGACAAGGCTTCTGCAGAGCTGGAAGCCCTCAACCGCAGGTTTGTAGCCGAGAAAAAGGATCCCGTCATCTTACGCACAATCAGTGACCTTGAGCGGGCCGACGTCCAGGCGGCACTCAGGAAAAACGGTGCCAATCTCCGCTTCGACACCACCGGTTGGGCGGATAAGGATGGCAGACGCATCAACGTCCCTTCCACGTGGGTATCAACGGTGGAGGATGCCACCTGGAACGATTTTTACTCCCACTATGCACGCGTTCAGCGTGCGTTGGTGCCGGAGCGCCCGTCGCTGAACCTGTTCCTGTTTGTCGGCCCGGATGAGAAGCCAGCCGCTGCGATCACGAACCTGACCGCAGCCGCCAAGCGCAACGGCGGCAGCTTCCAACTCCTCACCACCAAGCGCCTCGAAGAGATCAAGGCCAAGGAAGACGCCGCCGCTGCGAAAAACTAGTTTCATCATGCCCGCCGTCACTCGCCTCCTTCACACCCGTTACCGCGTCAACGACCTCGCCGCTTCGGTGAAGTTTTACACCGAGGCTCTCGGCCTCACCGTCTCCCGCCGCCACACCTCGCCGCGGGGCGCGCAGCTCGTGTTTCTAACCACGCCGAACACCGCCGAGGAGATCGAGCTTTGCCAGATGCCCGCCGGCGCCGAGCCGGTGAAGGTGCAGTCTGACCTCACCCACCTTGCCTTCGAGGTGGAGAACCTGGAGGCCTTCACCGCCGCGGCCGCCGCCAAGGGTTATCCGCTCTCCGACGGCCCCACCAAGACTGGCAGTGGCAGCATCATCGCCTTCCTTGACGCCCCCGAAGGCTACGAGATCGAGCTCATCCAAAAGGCCCGCTGATTTGTCACACAATCCGCCGAATCGGGACTTTGCGCCGATGCGGTGATAGCTTATCAGGGTCGGATGCGTTTTATCCGAACACTGGGGTGTTGCGTTGGGTTGCTGGCGGTCGGCCTCGCCGGCTGCGCCAAGAAACCTGAGGAGGCGCCGCCATCAAAGACGCCCGCGATCCCCGTCAGTGCGCCACTCGTCGCCGCGCCGGAGCGCAGCGCGCATTTCGATGCGGTCAACCGCCACCTCGAACTCGGCGGCACGCTCTACGGTTATGTGGATATTGACGGCGACGTGCTGAAACTTGCCGCGGTGTTGCGCCAGTTTGTCGTGCAGGCGGCCGCCCAGCAACCGCAGGCCGCCGCGTTTATCCCGAAAGACTTTGGACCAATTTTTCAGGACCTCGGCCTTACCGATGTGACCGCGCTCGGCCTGAGCTCCGTGCAGGCGGCGGACGGAACCTTCCGCAACCGCGTATTCATCGCCACCCCGGGCGGGCGGCATGGTTTGCTCGCCGGGCTCGGCGGCCCTCCCGCGCCTTTTGCCGCCCCGCTGGTCGCGCCGGCGGATGCCGACTTCGTGTTTGAATCCGAGCTGGACACCCCGGCGGTGTATTCTGCCGTGCGGGCGGTGGTGGCGCGGCTGGTGGGCGAGCCGGCGGCGGGCTTTTTCGAGGCGAAACTCAAGGTGGCTGACCCGAAGACCGGCCTTGTTCCGCTGGATTTGATCAACGGCCTGAAGGGTCGGGTCTGCGTCGTCGCGAAGGCTGACGAGACGCGCACGTTTCAGCCCTCGCCCGAGCTTACCCTGCCCGCCTTCGACTTGCTGGTGCGCATCGAGGGCGTGGGCCGGGTCCTGGAGCCCGCGCTCGCCAAAGTGCCCGGTATCAAGAAAGCCACGACGCCCGCCGGCGTGACGATCTACACTTCGAACGATCCGGTGCCGAAAATCGAGTGGACGCCCGAGCTGCGCATTGAGGGCGATGTGCTCACCCTGGTCACCAGCGCGGCCTTCGGCGTGCCGGGCGGGGAAAAACTTTCGAGCAACCCGGCCTTTAAACAGGCGCTCGCCGCCCTCGGTGAAACAGGCAACGGGCTCACTTATGTCAGTCCTGCGCTGAGTTCACGTATCCAGCGAATCGCGACTCTCAACCCCAGCCTCGACGCCAGCCAGCAGCAGACCCTCGCGTTCATTTTGACTCTGCTCCCGCGCGGCGATGCGCCGCTCGTCTCGGTGCGCCAGAACCTGCCCGACGGCGTGCTCATCCGCTCGCACTGGAGCGCTTCGCACAAGGCCAACCTGATGTTTGCCAACCCCGGCGTGGTGGTGACGACCGGCCTGGTGGCGGCGATGGCGATCCCGGCGTTTCAGAAGGTGCGCACGGCTTCGCAGCAAAAGGCGGTGATGAACAACATCCGCCAGCTCGCGGCGGCGGCGGATCAGTATTTTCTTGAGACCGGCAAGACCGTCTGCGGCTACCGTGACTTGGTCGGCAACGGACCCAACCAATACATCCGCGCCCTGAGCCCGGTGGCCGGCGAAGACTACACGAAGTTGCTCTTCCGGCAGGGTCAGCCGCAGATCACGGTCCTGATGCCCGATGGCAGCAAGGTGACTTACGACTGGAACAAGTGATGAAGTGCGGGCGGCGGGGTTGCGACCGCCGGTCACACGCTTACTTCTTCGACGGCGTGACGTTTTTGATCTTTTTCCCGCCGGGCGCGACTGTGGCGACGGCAGCGACGAGGGGTTCGTCCTTGCTGTATTTGTTAACCAGCAACTGCTGCACGATGGTGAAGAGACCGTTGATGGTGGAGTAGAGGGCGAGGGCGGAGGCGAAGTTGTAGCAGATGAGCGTGAAGACCCAGGGCATGATTTTCATGATCATGGCCTGCGGCCCCTCCATCGAGGTGGGCGTGGGGGTCAGCTTCATCTGGAAGAACATGGTGGCACCCATCAGCAGCGGCATGATGTTGAGCGGCAGTCCGAGGCCGGGCAGGTGCCAGATCGTGTCCGGCGCGGAAAGATCGTGGGCCCAGAGGAAACCCTGGAAACGGAGCTCGGCCGTGCCTTGGAGCATGGCGAAGAACCCGACGAAAAGCGGGATCGTAATGAGAATCGGGATACAGCCGCCGGCGGGGTTGACTTTGTGCTCCTTGAAGAGCGCAAGGGTGGCCTCGTTGAGCTTCTTGGGGTTGTCCTTATACTTCTCCTTGATCGCCTTCATGGGCTCGGCGAGCTTGGCCATATTATTCGCCGAGCGGG
>JAIYBI010000347.1 GCA_027488595.1 Opitutaceae bacterium
ATATCGCCAGCCTGCCCGGCACGGAGATGTATCCCTTCAATCCGTCCGACGCGTATCGTCACGCCGAGGGCTGGGTGAACTACGGCGCGAGTTGGTGCATCAGTCTGGCGTATTTCAAATTCGATGCCGCAAACCAAACCACCCCGACCCCGGGCCATTGATTATGACCACTGCGCTCCATCCTCTCTCACGTCTACTCTGCGTTATTGCGCTCGCGATCTGTCTCCCCGCGAGCCCGCGCGCCGCGGAACCCACCCTGTCGCCCTTGCTGAATGCAGATTTTGAAACGGGTAACTTGACCGGCTGGAAAGATTGGAGACTCCGCCGCGCGGAAATTTCAAAAAACGCCCACGCCGGCCAATACGCCGTGGCCTTGGGGCCGGAAAGCGCACGCTGCGTCCAGCAGGTAAAAATTCGCCCCGACAGCCGCTACCGCTTGTCCGCGTGGGTCAAAACCGATTCGGGCGCGGAACAAGTCGAACTAGTCGTTCAAGACTACGGAGGCCCCGCCCTGTCGGTCGCAAGCGCCATCCCAGATTATACCAGGGTATCGCTCGAGTTTACCTCCGCGCACACCAGCGATAGCTTCCTGGTTACCCTCTGGCATCGCGTGGGCCCAGGCAGGGGATACGTTGATTCCTTGGAGCTAGAGTATTTAGGCGAAGCTCCCGAACCCGTCTTGCAAGCTTTTGTAGCCCGCGCCGAGCCCGAACCCAAAACCGAGGGCGGAGTAACGACCCTCCCGGCTGAAGACATGAAATGGTATCTCGATGCCAAGTTCGGGATGTTCATTCACTGGGGCGTCTATTCGGCCATCGATAAGGGCAATGAGTGGGTAATGCACACGAAAGCCTACAAACCTGAGGTCTACAGGGCTCGCGCCGAGGATCCTGAAAACGGTTTCAACGCCTCCCAGTTTAACCCCGCTGAATGGGCCGAGCTAGCCAAGCGCGCGGGCATGAAATACGCCGTTCTCACGACCCGACACCACGACGGCTACGCCCTCTTTGATAGCAAGCACCCCAATAGCTGGACCAGCGTGAAACATCTCGGACGGGATTTGGTTAAAGAATACACCGATGCGATAAGGAAATCCGGACTGCATGTCGGCCTCTACTACTCACCGATGAGCTGGCGCTACCCCGGTTACTATAACGTGACCGGAAAAAACCTCAAACCCAACGTCTTTGGCTACACCGCCGAAGACTGGCACCCGGAGAACGCCCGACTGATGAAGGAAGAGGTTTATGAGCAACTCTCCGTCCTCCTCGCGAACTATGGCTCGATCGAATATATGTTTTGGGACGGCGGCTATCTGGGGCAAAGCACGGATCGTCCCTTGGAGGATCGATTCTGGGACACCGGCCAATACCAAGATCCCAAGGGGGACTGGCAGGTAGGCGAAGCGTTTATCGAACGCGACCCCGCCTCCGGCAAGGCCCTCGGCATCATGGGCTTGGTGCGTAAGCATCAGCCCAAGATGATTGTCAACGAACGCTTCGGCTGGGTGGGCGATGTGCACGGCGAGGAAGGCTCCGCCGCCACCACCGGCAACATCCGCACCGAAATGCACATGGAAAAATGCATGTCCGTGCAAAAAGGCGGCTGGGGCCACGTGCCAAACGCGAAGGTTCAAACCTTTGAAGAAGTGGCCGTCTTTCTCTCCGATTGCGTGGTGAGGAATATCAACCTGTTGCTCAACGTCGCGCCAGACCGGCACGGCGTGATTCCGCAAAACCAGCAGGATGTGCTTATCAAGACCGGGCAATGGCTCGATAAGGTCGGCACCGCCGTCTATAACACCCGCGGAGGCCCCTGGCAGCCTTTGCACGGCGAGTATGGCTTCACCTACACAGGAGATAAAATCTACTGCCACATTTACTCCGGTTATCGCAACAAGGCCACCGGCACGTTCACCACCCAATCCCTGGGCGCCAAAGCGGTCAGCAAGGTCACTGATCTCTACACCGGAAAAGAGCTTCCGTGGAGAAAAAACGCCAACAACACCCTCACTATTGAGCAGGTAAACTACGAGCAGACGCCTTACGTTACGATCCTGCAGATCACCCTTAACGATAATATCTATAAGGACTAATCCGCCTCCATACGCGTCAGGGCTCGTTCCCAAAATACCATATAACCAACCCTCTCATGAAAATCACCCTCGGCCTCTTCCTTCTTACTCTGCCGCTCCTCACAGTGCCTGTCTCCACGGCTTCCGCCGCCCCTCCGGCCGACCCCGCCTCGCCCGACCGCCAAGCCAAGCGGCCGAAATTCAGCAGCAAGCACCATATTCCCGTTCAAGCTGCGGCCGAGGTGACCTCACTTCCCCCGGGCGGCTACGAGCTGGTTTTCTCGGACGAATTCAAAGGTGATACCCTCGATGCCCAGAAGTGGACCTACCGCCTCGACAGCAAGATGTTGAGCACCCAACAGGCGGAAAACGTCTCGGTCAGAAACGGCAATCTTGAAATCGCCCTTCGCAAGGAATCCGCCCGCGGTAAGGCCTACACCGCCGGCGGCGTAATCACCAAAGAGACCTTTGGTTATGGTTACTACGAGGCCCGCCTCAAAACCCCTGACGCCGAGGGCTGGCACACCGCATTCTGGTCTATGAAAAATAGTTTTGCCCAGATTCCAAACGGCCCGCGCCCTCTTCTCGAGCTGGACTACGTGGAGCAGGACGGCGGCGACCCGCACTTCTTTAGTTTCGGTGTCATCAACCAAGCCCCGAACGCGAAAAAAGGCGAAACCTGGAACGCCGGACGCTGGGTCATCGAGGACGCGCCGGATACGTCAGCCGACTTTAACATCTGGTCCTGCGAATTCACCCCCGAGGTCACCCGATTCTATTTCAACGGTCGTTTAACCAAAGAACTGAGTTCCGCAGGGTTCCCCCACGATGATATGAACGTCTGGCTCAGCGTCATCGGGAGCGCACTCAAGGGTGATCGTTGGGTCGACGAATCCAAGCTGCCCAACGTCGTCTTGGTTGACTACGTGCGCGTGTATCAAAATCCCAAATATCGGGCGGCGGAAGACGCTTTGCGAGCCGCGTCACTAGTCCGTCCGCCCAAGCCGGATAAAAAATCTCCCACGGCAGGCGGGGCACCCGCCGACCTCAACTAAGTAACAGCCGCGTCTACAAATCGCTGCCAAATCAAACTCACGTTCCTGCCGTCTTGCTGCCCGGTAATTCTCTCATTCTTTCCAAAACAATAAAGGCTCGGAAGACCATGACTGCACCACATTTCCTCCGCATTCTTCGACTGCTGCTCCTTCCAACTATCCTTTTTATGTCCTCAGAACTAACCGCACAAGGAACGACCGGTGACCCCGGTATCGAAATCATTGTAAACTCCGACTTCGAAACAGGTAAACTGAACCCATGGAATAAATTCAGCTGGCTGACGCAACGGGCCGCGATCACCGAAATCGCTCACTCGGGCAAGTATGCAGTGTCGCTGGGGCCCGAAAGCGCACGATGCGCTCAGGAGGTCAAAATTCGTCCCAACAGTCGCTATCGCCTTTCAGCTTGGGTGAGGACGGAGTCAGGGGCCGAGCAGATCGAACTCATCGCCAAAGATTATGGCGGGCCAAAGCTATCAGTTGCGAGTGCGTTGACGGCATACAAGCAGGTATCGTTGGAATTCACCTCCGCCCGAACCGTCGATAGCTTCTGGATTATGCTGAATCATCCCAACGGCCCGGGAAAAGGCTACGTTGACTCAATCGAATTAGAGTATTTGGGAGAAGCACCGGAACCGACCATTCAGGAATTTGTTCCGGTGGTCGTTCCCCAACAAAAATTCGAGGGCGGAGTAGGCACCCTTCCAAACCGTGACGTGGATTGGTTTCTTGATGCCAAATTCGGGATGTTTATTCATTGGGGGGTCTATTCGGCCATAGATCGCGGCCCGGAATGGGTCATGCATAACAAGGCAATCGCTCCGGACGTCTATCGTTCCCGCGCAGAAGACCCGAAGACCGGTTTTACCGGGGCCAAGTTCAATGCCGCAGACTGGGCCGATCTGGCCAAGAACAGCGGCATGAAGTATATGGCCCTCACCACCCGGCACCACGACGGTTACGCCTTGTTTGACAGTAAACATCCCAACAGCTGGACGAGTGTTAAACATCTCGGCCGGGATTTTATCAAAGAATACACCGACGCTGTAAGAGCGGCTGGCCTCAATGTCGGTCTCTACTATTCACCCATGAGCTGGCGCTACCCTGGTTACTTCAATGTGACCGGAGATAACTGCAAGCCCAACACCTGGGGCTACACCGCCCAAGACTGGCATAAAGAAAACGCCCGCTTAATGAAGGAGGAGGTTTACGAACAACTGTCCGTTCTCCTCGCTAACTACGGGCCTATTGGATACATGTTCTGGGATGGAGGTTGGCTAGGCCAGAGCGTGGATGCGGCCTTGGAAACTCGGTTTTGGGACAGTGGCCAATACCAAGATCCGAAGGGCGACTGGCAGATCGGCGAAGCGTTTATTGAGAAAGAGGAGGGCTCCGGCAAGGCGCTTGGAGTCATGGGTTTGGTTCGCAAGCATCAGCCGAAGATGATCGTTAATGAGCGCTTCGGTTGGGCAGGCGATGTGCATGGCGAGGAAGGCTCGGCCGCAACCACCGGCAACATTCGCACCGAGCAACACATGGAGAAATGTATGTCCGTGCAGAAGGGTGGTTGGGGCTACGTGCCCAATGCGCCTGTCCATACCTTTGAGGAAGTGGCCGTTTTCTTATCCGATTGTGTGGTGAGGAATATCAACCTGTTGCTCAACGTCGCTCCGGATCGGGAAGGTCTCATCCCTCAAAGCCAGCAAGAGGTGCTTATACAAACCGGCGCTTGGCTGAAGAAGGTTGGCCCTGCCATTTACAACACGCGCGGTGGTCCCTGGCAGCCTCTGCACGGCGAGTATGGGTTCACCTATCGGGACGACACCATCTACTGCCACATCTACGCCGGTTACCGCGACAAGGCCACCGGGACGTTCACCACCCAATCAATCGGGTCCAAGAGCGTCAGCAAGATCATCGACCTTTATTCCGGCCGGGAGCTTCCCTGGAAAAAGAACGATAACAACACGGTCACCATCGAGAAAGTTGACTACGCTCAAACCCCTTACGTGACCGTTCTGCAAATTACCCTTAACGAGGATGTGTATTAAAAACAATCTACTCCGTATAGTATTCGCTTCGTGTCTCCCGGTTTTCCTGCAAGCCGGGAACCCGGAACTTTCTGGCATCTATCCGCATCTCGCGATGTTCAATGAAAAGGGCGAGTGCGGCACCGGAGCCGTCGTGCCCTGGCAGGGCAAACTCTGGGCCATCACCTACGCCCCGCACGAGCCATCCGGCTCCGATAACAAACTGTATTCCATCAGCGAAGACCTTACCCAGACCGTCCACCCGGAAAGCATCGGCGGCACCCCCGCCAACCGCCTGATCCACCGTGAATCGAATCAACTCTTCATCGGCCCTTACGCAATCGGAGCCGATTCCAAGGTGCGGGTCATCCCCTATACTTCCATGTTTGGCCGTCTGACCGGCACCGCCCGCCACCTGACCGATCCCGCTGGAAAGGTCGTCACCGCAACCATGGAAGAAGGGATCTATGAGATCAACGTGAGTGATCTCGAGGTCACCGAGCTTTGGGGCGACGAGGCGAATGAGCACAGCCCGCGCAAAGCCGGCCTACCCGGCTACCACGGAAAGGGCTTCTACTCCGGCCAAGGCGTTTACATTTACTCCAACAACGGCGAATACGGCAACGACGCGTATACGAAACCCCAGACGCCCTCTGGTGTTCTTGCCGAGTGGGACGGCAAGGCCGAAAAATGGACTGTCGTCCGCCGCAACCAATTCACCGAGGTGACCGGGCCAGGCGGCATCCATGGCAACCGCAATCCCGCCACCGACCCCATCTGGGCCGTCGGCTGGGATCACCGTTCCCTGCTCTTGGGCGTCCGTATGCCGGAAGCGGGATGGACGTTCTACCGCCTGCCGAAAGGTTCCCACTCCTACGACGGCGCTCACGGTTGGAACACCGAATGGCCGCGCATCCGCGACATTGGCCAAAAGGATTTGCTGATGACCATGCACGGCACCTTCTGGAATTTTCCGGCCACGTTCAGTCCGAAGAACTCCGCAGGCATCAGGCCGCGCTCGAATTACCTCAAGGTTCTCGGCGATTTCACGGAATGGAACGGGCGTATCGTCCTCGCCTGCGACGACACCGCAAAATCGGAATTTCTCAACAAACGCAAAGCCAAGGGCCAAGTCCCCGCACCGCAATCCCAGTCGAACCTCTGGTTCCTCGCCGAACCGATGCTCGACCAGCTCGGCCCCGTCATCGGACGTGGCGCAGTCTGGGTCAATGAGCCCGTTAAAAAAGGCGCGCCCTCCGACGCCTACCTCTTCTCCGGATACGGGCGTCGGGCGCTCCATCTCGCTCACAACTCCACCGAAGCAGTCACCTTCCGCATCGAGACCGACCTCAAAGGCACGGGCGAATGGACACCCCTCACTGAGGTCGAAGTTCCGCCCTCCGGCTACCTCTTTGTCCCCTTCACGGAAAAGCAACGTGGCGCATGGGTTCGCATCATCAGCACGGTCGACCTCGAAAAGGCCTCCGCTGTTTTCACCTACCACAATCCGGATTCACGAGGGAACGAGTCCGACCCTATGTTCAACGGAGTTGCCAAACCCGGTGATGAGCGGACAGCGGGCATCGTCCGAGCCTTGGACAATAACCGCCGCACCCTCGCCTTTGAAGCGGTGGATGCCGCCGGCAAACGCATCGGAACCTACATCCTCGACGCCGCGCTCAAACTCAAACCCGCACCCCCTCTCGCCAAGGAGAAAGAAGTCACCCTCCCCACCGGTATTCTAAACGTGGATGACGCGTCCGTGCTTTACACCGATGACAAAGGAAAACGCTGGAGGCTCCCGAAGGGCGATCCCGGCCTGAGCGCGCAAAATCACCGCGTGTGCCGCGAGGTTGCCACCGAGCGTGATCTCTTCAACGCCCACGGCACTTTCTACGAACTTCCCGCCGATAACGCCGGCGGCTTCTCCAAAGTCCGACCTGTCGCTACTCACAACCTCCTCATCCACGATTACTGCTCCTACCGCGGTCTTTTCATCATCTCTGGCATCGCGACAAACGCACCGGATAATCCCCACATCATCCGCTCGTCCGACGGCAAAACCGCCCTCTGGGCCGGTGCCATTGACGACATCTGGAAACTCGGCAAGCCCGTCGGCATCGGCGGCCCTTGGAAGAAAACCAAGGTCGAAGCCAACATCCCCTCCGATCCCTACCTCCTCACTGCCTACGACAAGAAAACCCTCACCCTTGAAGCCGATCAAGCGCTCACCATAACCGCCGAGATCGACCTCACCGGCGAGGGCCGCTGGGCTCCTTATGCCCGCTTCGAGGTGAAACCGGGGGCCGCAGCCACCCACGTCTTCCCTGAAGATTTCCAGGCCTACTGGATCCGCTTTCAGGCCTCCGCCCCCTGCACCGCCTCCGCGCAGCTAGACTACCGATAAAACGATCATGTCCATTAACACCCATCTTCTCCGTATTGTAATCGCTTCCTGTATCCCGGCGCTCCTACCGGCGGAAACGCCGGTTACCACGGTCGAAGATTTGCTCAAGCCGCATGTCATTTTTACTGACTACACCGTAACCGCGCCTCCCGCCCTTCGACAATCCTTATCAAGTGATGGCAAACTTCAGATCTCCGGAAAGGTGGAGGATAAAACCGCCACCCTAGTCTTCCGACCCAAGTCGGGCACGTGGGATATTTCCTCCTACGCTTACTTCCGCGTGGATATGACTAATCGCGGCGATGGCCTGATCTGGATTCGAGGTGGCTTGAGCGCAAAAGGAGGCACCGCCTCGATGGCATTTATCCTCCCCGGCGAACGGGCCACCCTGGGATTTCCCTTCCCGCGCATGGCCGAGGCGGACGACTCGCCGGAACTCTTCAGGTTACAGGACATCCGGCCCAATGGATTCCGTCATTTCCATTGGATGCCGTTTTCTCCGGAGCAAGTGAACGCGTGCCGCGTTACCATTACCTCCACCTCCGATACGATCACCCTGGACGACATCCAACTCAGCGTCGGGCAACCCTACGGCGTCGCCGCCAACGCGAGCCTCCACGAGCTCCCTTATCTCGATAAATTCGGTCAAGTGCGCCAATTGGACTGGCCCAACAAGTTACACTCCGAGGCAGAACTGGCCGAACGCGCCGCCAAAGAGACGCGTGAGTATCAATCCGATGCCGGCCCGACCAGTTTTGATCGCTTCGGCGGCTGGAAAGACGGCCCGCAACTTGAGGCGACCGGATTCTTCCGCACCGAAAAATACAAAGGACGCTGGTGGTTTGTCGATCCCGAGGGTCGGCTCTTCTTCTCCCACGGGGCCAATTCGGTCGGCTTCGAGCAATCCACACCCGTAAACGATAAAGGCAAAAGCCGCGCCGAGCTCTTCGCCTGGGTGCCGTCGGCGACCGATATTCCTGACGCCCTCAGTGAACACAGTTATCACTTTATGCGGGCCAATTTATTCAGAAAGTTTGGCCCCGACTGGAAGGCCAAGGCACACGAACGCATCCACAGCCGCCTGCGCCGGCTCGGTATGAACACGGTCGGCGCATGGTCCGACCAGGAGTTGTATGACAATCCCAAGACGCCCTACACGAATATCCTTCACGTCTGGGCGGGCGAGAAACCCTTGGGCAAAAAGGTGCCCGATCCCTTCGCTCCCGAGTTTGAACAACGGGTCGAGGAAGGTCTCTGGAAACTCTTCCCGAAAGGCGAAGACCCTTGGTGCGTCGGTGTCTTCATAGATAACGAGCTGGGCTGGTATGAGAAATTTGTTCAAAACACTCTTGCGGGCGGCGCAGATATGCCCGCCCGACGGGCAGTCATCGCGTTCTTAAAGGAAAAATACGGCACCGTTGAAAACCTGAATGCCGCCTGGGAGACCGAGTATGAATCCTGGGAAACCCTGAACATCGCTCCGGAGGATGAGTCCTCCGCTTTCGGCGAAGACTTAAAGGCACTCCGGCGACTCATCGCGCACCGCTACTATAAAGTCTGCCACGACATGATGCGCAAGGTCGTGCCGCGCCAACTCTACCTCGGCTCCCGAATCCATAAGGCCAGCCCGGAAATCATGGAGGAGGCGGCCCGCTTTGTGGACGTCCTCAGCGTCAACCGCTACATGCCCTTGGCCGTCACGAAACTACCCGAGGGTTTCGACAAGCCCTGTCTGATCGCGGAGTTTCACTTTGGCGCGCCCGACCGCGGCGTGCCCGGGTCCGGCCTCTCCTACGTGGGCGACCAGATGGCCCGCAGCCGCGCCTACGCCTCCTACGTTCTCGATGCCGTGTTGCAGCCAAACATCGTCGGCACGCATTGGTTCGGCTACACCGACCAATCCGCCGCCGGTCGCTGGTCCGCCGGCCGCAACGGAGAGAATTACCAGGTGGGTTTTGTGGATGTCACCGACACGCCCTACCCCGAGATCAGCGCGACCAGCCGGAGCGTGTCGGAGGTCATGTATTCCTTGGCCGACAAAGAATCGGTCAACCATCTCGAAATTCTGGAGGCGACCCTTCGCAGCGGGCCGCTCGGGGCGTCCGAGCCGCCCTCCCACGAGGCACAAGCCGCAAAAACCGAAAAGCAACCGGTCGCGCCCACCGGTTTTCGGCCCGGACACCCTTGGCTCGATACCAACGGCGTTCACATCAACGCCCACGGCTTCTCGGTGCTGAACGTCGAGGGCCGTTATTACTGGTATGGCGCAGAAAAGATCGCAGGAAAAACCGAGGACGAAAAAAACGAGGCCGGGGTGCGGCTCTACGTGAGCGACGAGCTGTTGAACTGGCAGGACAAAGGCCGGGTGCTCGATGTCTTCGCGCCCGACGCCCACCCCCAACTGGCCGAGGCCTTCATCCTCGACCGCCCCAAGGTCATCTTCAACGAGGCGACCAAGAAATTCATCCTCTACTTCAAGCTCTACCCGCCCAAGGAAAAGGGCGGCAAGAGCGGCAAGGACTACGCGTGGGTCGGCGTCGCCACCTCGTCCACGCCCACCGGTCCCTTTGACTACAAAGGCTACTTTCTCGGCAACCACAGCGAGTTCGGCACCGGCGACTTCGCCATCTTCGCCGACACCGACGGCGCGATTTATCACATCGCCGTGCGCAAGCCCGACAAGGCCCTCGTTTACGGTCGCTTGTCCGCGGACGGCCTGAAGCCCGAGGGCGACTACAAGGTCTTGGAAGGCGTCACCCTGAAAACGGAAGCCCCGGCCTTTTTCCGTCGCGGCGAAAAAGTTTATCTCCTCGGCTCCGGCACCTCGGGTTGGAAACCCAACCCCGCCCGCATGTTTGTGGCGGACAGGTTCACCGGCCCCTACACGGAGCTGCCCAACCCCTGCGTCGGTGTAAACCCCATCAACAATCTCGGCCCCGACAAAACCTTCGGCGGTCAGAGCACTTTCGTTTACCCCGTCCCCGGAAAAAAAGACGCCTGGATTGCGATGTTCGACATC
This sequence comes from Opitutaceae bacterium, assembly GCA_027488595.1. GTDB lineage: Bacteria > Verrucomicrobiota > Verrucomicrobiia > Opitutales > Opitutaceae > IMCC26134_A. The sequence goes on from JAIYBI010000347.1 coordinate 10,586, forward strand.
AACAAGCCGGAAGACCCGATCAACGCGGGCTACATCTGGCTGCCCGTCGAGTTCGAGGGCGACCGCCCCGTCATCCGCTGGCGCGACCAGTGGGATCTCTCCGTTTTTTCGAATCATCAGGCCGGCTCAAGCGGCCAGTAAACACGTGGCAAAATAAACTAACGTGAACCTTCGGCCGGCTTACCTGAATCGCACGGGAACCGAGAAAATCAAAACAAACCCAAAAATGAAACGAGTCTCTCTTATGTTCAGCCGTGCGGTGTTCGTTCGCGCACTCGCTGCGGTGGCCCTTGCGCTCGTGACCTCCCTTCACGCCGCTCCTCCGCCGCCGTTGCGTGCCTGGGTTTATCCGGTGCCGCTCACGGCCAGTTCGCCGTTTGTCCTGGCCGGCAGAGTTCAACTGGAATGGCACGCCTCCAACGGCGCGACAGGCTACAACGTGAAGCGCGCCACTTCCGCCAACGGAAGTTTTACCACCATCGGCTCGCCCGCGACCGAAAGTTTTTTGGATACGACGGCCGTTCCAGGGGCAGTTTACTTTTACCGTGTGACCGCGGTGGACGCGGCCGGGGAAAGTGATCCGACGGCAGTTATCACAACGTTACCGGCGATTGCCGTGGATAATCTGGACACCGCGAATGTGACGATCACCGGAACTTGGAGCACCAGCACCAGCGTGGCGGGTTTTTATGGGACCAATAATCTCTTCGATTTAACCACCAGCGGGAAGAGCGTGCGTTTCCAGCCATCGCTTCCGGTGTCTGGGCGCTACGATGTTTACCTCCGCTGGACCAGCCACACCAACCGGGCCACCAACACGTCGGTCGAGGTGGCGGACGCGGTGGGCACGAACACGTTTAAAGTTAACCAGCAATTGAACGGCGGCACCTGGTTTAAACTTCGCTCCTTCGATTTTGTCGCCGGAACGAGCGGCAGCGTCACGGTGCTCAACACCGGTGCCAACGGAGTCGTGGTCGCGGATGCGGTGCTGTTTGTGCTCAACGACCAGCCCCTGCCGGCTTTGACGGGTTATACCCGAAGCACCTTTGAAGATAACTTCGATGGCGTGGCTTTTGATCCTGCCACTTGGAATGTCTTCGATTATCGCCCGAACAATTTTGTCAGCGGCGGCCAGCTGCGCCTGACCACCACCGGCGACCCGACTCAGGTAGGCAACGCGACGACAACGAACTGGCAGGTCGGCGGGCTAGTGACAAAGCAGTTCACCCAACGCTTTGGTTACTTTGAAGCGGTGTTTCAAGTAGGCCGCACTGATGGGCTCAACAACGCCTTCTGGCTCACTAATCCCTCGGGCACCACGAGCAGCCTGGATCAATTCGAAATAGATATAGCCGAGGCCCATTGGCACAACGACAACCACATGACGGTGCATGACTGGAAACCGGTAAAGGCTTCGACCGGCGGGCTTTTGAATGTGCCTAATATACATCCAGGCTACCACACCTCCGCCCTGGAGTGGGACACGGACGGTTCGATGCGCTGGTATTGGGACGGACAACTGGTGCAAACAAAGACGGCATCGCAAATCATAGCCTACGAAAACATGACCCCGGTGCAAATCCTGTTTAGCACCAAGGTCATCCCCTTCGCTCACGCCCAAGGCGACACCGGCATGATCAACAGCGCCCTCATGAACGACTCCAGCATGAACATCGCCTACGTGCGCACGTGGATGAAGCCGGGCTGGACCGGCGCGACCGGCAGCAACTGGGCAAGCGCCGCGAACTGGGGGCCGGACGGAATACCCGGCGCCGGAAAAGCGGCCGTGTTCAACGGCGCGGGCCCGAACCCGGTCGTATCCATCACCGCCGACACCAGCGTGAAAGAGCTCTATTTCGGCACGCCCGACTGCCCGGCGATGACGATCTCCAGCGGCGGCAACGGCACGTCCCGTTTGCTGCTCGGCACGCTCGCCGGCGCCGGCAACGGCGTCGGCGGCATCGTGCTCAACAGCGACGTGCCCGCATCGCAAACCGTCACCGCGCCGATTCAGGCGCAAAACGACGTCACCTTCTCAAACTTCAACTCCAACAGCTCGGTAAGTTTGAATGTCAACGGCCCGATCACCGGCTCCGCCACCGGACGAACTCTGGTGCTGGGCGGCAGCGGGCGCGTAAACATCGGCGGCAACATCAGCTCCCACTTTACCAAGGTGATGAAGATCAATGCCGCTTCCGCATGGTTGACGGGCAATAACTCGTTCACGGGCAATCTCACCATCGAGGACGGCCGCGTGGTGGCGGGCTCGCCGTCGGCGCTCGGCGCCAACGGCAACCTCGTGAATGTGCAAAACTACACGCTGGGCAGCCTCAACTTTAGCGGAACCCTCGCCTTCGCTTCAGGTGTCCAATATCCGAATACAGCCACCGTGCAGATCGCAGGCAGGGGCGACGCCACGGCCACCGGCGCCATCGAAGTGGCCGACGACAGCACGGTGAGCTTCGCCGGCCCCGTAGTCATGAACTCCTCCGCCCAAATCGGCAGCGGCACGGGCACCGGCACGCTCACCCTTGCCAGCCCGTTGGACACCACCGCCGGCGCCTTTACCCTGACCTTCGCCGGAGCGGGAACGACGATCGTGAACGGAAACATCACCGGCTCGGGCAACCTGATCAAAAACGGCAACGGCACCGTGCGCTTGAACGGCGCGACTTCACTCTCCGGCAACACCACCGTGAATGACGGCACGCTTGTCCTCACACTCAAAGACTACGCCGGCCCCATCCTCAACTGGGCGACGGTGGTGTTTAACGAACCCGTGGATTCAACCTCGACGGGCAACTGGGGCGGCTCGTCCTGCGTGTATGTTAAACAAGGCGCCGGAACTCTCACGATTCCCAATGCGATGACCACCATCGGCACGCTCTCGATCACCGAGGGCTCGCTTCGACTTGGTGCCTCGAACCGCTTCACCGATACACTCACGCTCTCCGTCCTCACCGGCGGAACCTTCGATCTCAATTCCTTCAGCGAGACCGTCGGGAGTGTGGTTCTGGACGGCGGCAGCATCATCAACAGCACCGGCAACTCATCTCAATTCCTCGCGGCCGGCACCTATGATATTCGCGGCGGCTCGGTTGGCGCTCGACTCGGCGGCTCCGCCTCCGTGGTCAAAACCACCCCCGGCACCGCCACGCTCGGCGGCGCGAACTCCTTTACCGGCGGGACCACGGTTCAGGACGGCACCCTCGAACTCGCCGGAAGCCTCGCCAGTCAACTCACCCTGAACGAGGGAACCCTCGGGCTCGGCGCAAGCACCGGCAACCGCACCGTGAGCGGCAACGTCACGAACAATCCCGGCGCAAAGCTCCGCGTGAGAATCAATGGAGCTACGGTCGGCACCCAACACGATCAGCTCAGCCTCACCGGCAACCTCGCGCTCGGCGGCGATCTCGAGGTGAGCGCCGCGCCCGACCTCACCCTCGGCACCACGTTTCGCATCGTAAACTGCACCTCGGCCGCCGCCACGGTGACGGGGGTTTTCTCGGGCAAACCCGCCAACAAGAGCTTCCGCTCGGGCGGCTACAGTTGGCTCATCTCCTACGCCGGAGGCACGGGCAACGACGTCGTCCTCACGGTCATCAGCGCGCAGCAAGCCTGGCGATATGACTATTTCGGCACGACCAACAACGCGGGCCCGGCGGCCGACACTTTTGACGCCAACGGCGACGGCGAAAATAGTTTCTATGAATTCGCCACCGGACAAGACCCGGGGGCTTCGACCTTGGCCACTCCCGCAGTCGCGCAGGCCGGAGGCGCGCTGGCGTTAACCTATTCGCGCTCAAATGCGGCGCTCTCGGACGGCACCACCTTTACCGTGGAGTGGAGTGATAACCTTGCCGCCGGAACTTGGATTAGCGCCGGCGTTGCCGTGGAGATACTCAGCGACGACGGCGCCACCCAAACTGTAAAAGCCACCGTGCCGACCGGGCCTGGTCCCAACAAATTCATGCGCCTTAAGGTGTCGAAACCCTCATCTTAATGCCGCTCGCGAGGATCATAACGACCGCCACCAGAGAGTTCGGTTTATATCCGACCAAACAATACAAGTGTTATAACACACCGGCCGATACACTGCGCCTTA
>JAIYBI010000437.1 GCA_027488595.1 Opitutaceae bacterium
GTCAACAACACGAACCGATGAACGCGCTGCACAAGTTCCTTTTTCAAGGGTCGCCTCAATTTTCCGGGGATTCCGCGCCAACAGGACGCCCTCTCAGTTCGTTCAAGCGTTGAGCCATCGCAGCCGCTTTAGCCGGGTGCTGAGAGGCAAGGTTCACATGCTGGCCCGGATCATCCTTGAGATTATAGAGCTGAAACTTGGGCGCCCCGGGTTTCAGTTTGCCATCAGGCAGATAGTCGGAGTTTATTAACCCTAGCTCTCCAAATTGCATCGCCCACGCGTGCTTAGGATCGGTCGTGACGCCAAACGAGCCCTGCCCAGGCATATAGACCCAGTCTCCGCTGCGAAGCGCGAGCTGCGGCGGCGAGATGGCGTTATACGTCATCTCACTACGCACGGCCGGCGCCAAGGGATTCAGGAGAACCGAAAGCTGGTTTAAGCTGTCGCGCGCCGCGCCTGCAGGCACGGTGAAACCGGCGGCAGCCGCGGCGGTGGCATAGAAATCGTTCAACGCGATCAAACGATTCGTGACGGCACCTGCGGGTATCTTGCCGGGCCAGCGGGCGAGAAAAGGCACGTTCGTGCCCCCCTCCCACGCGTCCGTCTTCTGGCCTTGAAGATCTAGGTTGGAACGGTGTCCGGTGCGATGGGCGCTCTCGTTGAGGATGGCACCGTTGTCACTGGTGAAGATAACAAACGTGTTGTCGGCGATGCCCTGACTTTCAAGTGCGTCGAGCACCCGGCCCACGCAATCGTCCATCTGCACAATCATGTCGCCATAGGGACCGGCGCCAGACTTGCCCTTGTATTTCGGCTCGGAGGTGATCGGCACGTGCGGCGCCACGTAGGCGATGTGCAGATAAAAAGGGCGGTCTTTGTTCGCGGCGATGTAGGCAAGCGCCTCTTTGGTGACGAGGGGATCAATGCTCTCACCCGGTCGGGCGGCGTGGGCGGCCGCGCCGCCTCGGCTCACACCATAACCATAATATTTCTCCTCCTTGGGACCGATGATGCGGATGGGATCGGCGGCGTCGCGGCCCACCACGGCGCGGTCACGCACGAAGACGAAGGGCGGCTCGTTGGCCGACCACGGGGTGCCGAAGTAGGTGTCGTATCCGCTTTCCAATACACCGGTGGGCAGCGTCTCGGCGCTCCAGTCCACTCCGCCGGCGCGATGCTCGCGTTTTTCTCCGGGCTTGATCTCGCCCCAACCGAGGTGCCACTTGCCGAAGTAGCCGGTGGCGTAGCCGGCGGCTTGCCGGGTGCGGGCGACCGGGGGCTGATCCGGGCGCGCAAGGCACTGCCCCTCCCATGCCGGAGCGCGCCAGTAGTTCTCACCCGTGAGCAGGGCGTAGCGCGACGGCGTGCAGACGGACGCCGAGGCATGCGCCTGGGTGGCGCGCAGGCCCTCGCGAGAGAGCCGGTCAATGTGAGGGGTCGGAATGCGCGTGGAGCCGTAAGCGCCGAGGTCGCCGATGCCGAGATCGTCGGCGATGATGAATACAAAATTGGGTCGTGGATCGGAGTCGCGATTGACCGGAGCCGCGGGAGAGGAAGCGTGGGAAGATGGCAAGACGACACAGGCGGCGAGCAGGACGGGGGTAAAGCGGTTCATTGAAGAAATTCGACTGGTGTAGGCCCAACTGTGGTCGGGCTCGCATTAAGGAGAAAATGAAACGGGCGCGGCGACTATTCGCCGCGCCCGGTTAGGTTTTACCAGTTTTTCAACCGGCAAAGGGGTATGCCAAAACCTCAGGCGCGGGAACGGCGGCGGCGGTAGAGGGCGAAGCCGATCATACCGACACCGGCCAGGGCGGCGTAGGCGGAGGGCTCGGGGATGGCGGTGACGGTGATCGCGATGTCCTGCGCCGAAAGTCCCGTGTCGGCCAAGTCGGTTTGCTGACTCAGGCCGGAGAAACGGAGGGTGCCGGTGTAGGTGCCCGCCGTGGCTGCGTTAAACGAAATCGTGAACGAGTTTGAGGACCCCGCAGCGAGGTTTGAGAAGTCGGCGGCGGTGCTGGAGATCGAACCCGAGCCGGTGTAGCTATAGGTGCCACCTAAGGAATCGCGGAAGGCTCCGGAAGCATTGGCGAGGTTGATGGTCGCTGTATAGTTTGTGCCGATATCAACCGTGCCGAAGTTGAGGGTAAGCCCGCTGAAACTGCCATCGCCGCCGGTCTTCGTGAAGGTCGGGCTGGCGAGGTCGTAGGCGGTCACATTGATGTTCACGGTCTGGCCCGTGATGGCGAGGTTGCCGAGTCCGCTGGCGTTTACCGCCTCGGTTTGCAACCCGAGGGTCGCCGAGCCGCTGTAAAGACCCGATGTGGCGAAGGTGCCGCCCACGGAGAGCGTGCCGTTGCCGGAGGAGCCGCCGGCAATGCCAGTGGCGGAGCCGGTGGCGGTGAAGCCGCTCGTGATTCCTGTGAACCCGGTGGTGCCAAGGGTCTCTTGGTAGGGGGCGGAGGCGGCCCCTGTGTTTGTAAGGCTCACGCCGGATGTGCCCGCCACGTTGATGCGGGTCTTGATGTTCACCGTCTGGCTGGCGGCGGCGGCGGCTGGGTTGTAGACCGCGCCGTTAACGGTAACCGTCTGGCCGGCGAGTGAAGTTGTGCCGTAGTCGCTGGTGCCACTTCCGTTGGAGGCAAGACCGATCGCGACCGTGCCCGTCACAGCTCCGGCAGTAGAGGTGCTCAACCCGACTATGAGGCCCGAACTATTCGTGGAGCCGGCGGCTAGATTGGTGACGCTACCGCTCGTGGTTGCGGAGCCGGTCGTGACGCCGCCGCTGGCGTTCAGCCCTTCGGAGAAACCGTCGTTGCTGGCGGTATTCTGAATGCTGAGCGCCTGGCTCAAGGTGCCGCCGACGCGGGTATTACCGAGGGCAATCGGCGTTGTGATAGTATTGGCGGTCGCCAGACGGTAGAGGGCGAGATCCACGTTGCCGGAGCCGTAGGTTACTTTCTCGTGGAGTGTAGCACTCAAAGGATTCGTGATCGTGCCGAAAGTGCCCGTGAGCGTGCCGCCGTAGGTGGCGAGGCGATACGCGCCGGCACCGGCGGAGCCGTTGCCGTCGGCACCGGCGTTGTTTATGAGTTGGAGAGTGCTGCCGGTAAGGTTGAGGTTTCCTGAGACGACCGTGCGGTCGGAAACGCCCGCCGAGGCAGTGGCACCCGGGGTGCCGAGTTCGGACTGGAGTGTGCCGGTGAGTGCAAGATCGCCCGTAATAGTATTGGTGCCGATGGAGTTTCCAGGGGCGAGGATGCCGGCGATGGTCACCGTCTTGCCTGCACCGATGTTGATCGTGCCGATGCCCTTCACCGTCTGTCCATTGCCGAAGCTGAATGAGGGTTTGGCGGTGAGGTCGAGCACGGTGCCGGAAGAGCCAGTCGAACCGACGGTGATGACCGGGCTGTTGGCAAAAGTGCCCGATGTGCCGAGCGTGAGGGTGCCGCCGGAGATCGTAGTGTTGCCGGTGTAGGTGTTGGCGGCGTTGAGGGTGACGGTGCCAACGCCAGACTTGGCGAGGACATTACTGCCGGAGAGCACGGTGCCCATGGTGCCGTTCTGCACATCATAGGTCCCGGAATTGTTAGTGAAGGTGCCGTTGATGATCTGAGCACCACCGGTGAGGGCGCCCACAGTGTTGGTGATGCTCTTGCCGCCGAGATCAATGGTGCCGCCCGAGCCGGTGACGGTGCCGGTGCCGAAGGTGCCGTCGCCGGACAGGGCGAGGGTGCCGGCGGAGATGGTGGTGTTGCCGGTGTAGGTATTGTTGCCGGAAAGAGTCACGGTGCTGCCGGTGCTCTTGGACAAGCCGTTTGAGCCGGCCAGGATCGCACTGATGGAGCCGCTCTGCACATCGTAGGTGCCGGAGTTGTTGGTGATGGTGCCGTTGCCCACCGAACCGCCGCCGGTGAGGGCACCGAGGGTGTTCGTGATACTCTTGCCGCCGAGGTCGGCGGTGCCGCCTGAGACGGTGAGCGAGCCGGTGCCGAAGGTGCCGTTGCCGGAGAGGGCCAGGGTGCCGGCCGTCACCGCGGTGGTTCCCGAGTAGGTGTTGTTGGCACTCAGCACCATCGTGCCGAGGCCGGCTTTGGTCAGATTGCTCAGACCGGCACCGTTGGATGCATTTAAGAGAGGCACGGAAACGGTAAGGTCGGCCGCGGAGGAGGAGGTGGCATCGTTCACCGTGAACGTGCGCGTCACGTTGGCCGCGCTGCTCGCGAGGTTGATGCCGTTAAAGCCGTTCAAGGCTAGGGACGCGTTCATCGTCGAAGCCGTGGTCCCGCCGATCGTGACATCACCGGTGAGGATGTAGGTTTGGAAGGAAAGGCTAGGAGAATTATTGGTGGTCAGTGTGCCACCATTCATCGTCAGGGCACCCAAAACATTGGTGTAAGTTGCATTCCCGGCGACAGTATTGAGCGTTCCGTTTAAGGTGATCGGGGCTCCGGCGGACAATGCGTTCGACGCGCCCAAGGTCAGCGTTGCACCACTGGCCACCGAGACGGAAATCACGTTACCCAATTTCCCGTTACCGCTGTTAGATACGCCTGAGTTGCCGATCTGGAGCGTGCCGCCGGTTACGGACAGCGCGCCATTAAAATTGCTCGAGGTATTGTTCGCGCCGAATACAAGCGTCCCGCCGCCCGATTTGACCAGGGTCCCGGAAGAGGTGCCAAGGACGTTGCCCGTGAGCGTGCTTGAGCCCGAAGCTGGCGCGAATTCCAAGGTGCCGGCGTTGATCGTGGTGTTACCGGTGTAGTCGAGCGCACCGGTGAGTTGGAGGCGACCCGTGCCGGCCTTCGTGAGGCCGCCCGTGCCGGTGACGTTGCCAAAGTTAAGCTGAGTCGTGGATGTGCCCGCACCCGGATTGACGGTGACAGTGGACGACGTCGCGCTGAGCGTGACGTCGTTGATCGTCTGGGTATTCGCGAAGCTGGCCGCGCCAAAGGTGAGCGTGTTGCCGTTGAGGGCGGCATTACCCACCGTTTGATGGCTCAGCTCGATCACCGTGCCACTGACGATACGGCGAATGTAGGTGCCAGGAGCCACGTTCGTGCCCGAAACCGACTGGCCCACCACCAAACCCGTAGTCGAAGGAAGCGTAAGTTGGGTATTGCTCGCGATCGCACCCGCAGTCGCGGTTGTTCCAGAGGCGCTGGCGCGGCCGGTTATGGTGAAGTTGCCGCCATTCAGCACAAGGCGCGACGTCGCGCTGTAGGCTGCGGAGAGCGTGTCCGTGCCGCCCGTGGCCGCCTGTCCGGCGATCTGGCTGTAGTCCACCGCGATGGCGCCGCTGGTTACGGTAGAATTACCCGACCACGTGTTTAAGGCTGAGTTGGTGGTGTTGCCGCCCGTGAACAAAAGCAAACCTGTGCCCGTCTTCGTGAAACTTCCGGTGCCGCTCAGAACCGCCGAGGGATTGAAAACAATGTTCCCGGTATTTGCCTGAAATTCACGGGCTGTCCCGCCACCAAGCACCACGCTGAGCGGTTTGCTGGTATCAAACTGCATCGTGTTTGCCGTCGCGCCAGAGTTGGCGAATCCGTTTCGAACGTTAAGGTTACCGGTGCCCGAGTTCTGAATGATACCGTTGTTGAAATTCAACACGCCGTTCATCGCATAACGGTTGGTGGAGCCACCGTTGTTTCCATCGTCGTTCATCACGCCGATTCGCGCAGCGACAAGCGTTCCCCCGTTAAGATTATAAGTCGCATTCCCGACGCCACCGCTGCTTGAGGCACCTTGTCCGATAGACAAACCGTAGCCGCCGCTGCTTCCCACATTCGTCGTGCCACCGGTTTGAGTGTAAACGAAGTTGCTATTCCCATTGTTTCCGTTGGCACCGAGGGCCAGCTGAACTGACGTAGTGACGTTGTTGCCGAAAGAGAAGTAGCCGGCCGCGTTGGTTGCTGCGGTCAAATTTATGTTGGACGCAGTGACGCTGGACGCCGTCAACACGGTGGCAGCATTAGCCGATGTCGTGTTGTTGATGTTGATGGTAGCCGTAGCGGCACCGGTTTTGGTGATGGCTCCCGATAAGGTGAGGCTCCTCCCATCATTGATGGTGAGACTGGTGCCATTGGTGGCGGCGGCGAAATCTAATGACGCGCCTACCGCAGCAGTATCGACGGTAAGGGTCGCACCAGCCGAAGGATTCAGAGTGATGGCGGTGGTGCTGA
>JAIYBI010000117.1 GCA_027488595.1 Opitutaceae bacterium
CCGTATGGGACAACGGCGTGCGCGTGCCTATGCTGGCGCGCTGGCCCTGCCGGGTCGGGCCTGCAGAACGGGGACAGTTTGCCCGCTCCGAGGACATCCTGCCGACGCTGCTTGCGCTGGCCGGGGTGCCACGCGAGGGGCTTGGCCGATTGCCGTTCACCGGCGTGAGCATCGCGGAAAACCTCCGCGACCCCGCCAAGGAGATTCCGGTGCCGGCGGCTTTCCGGATGGCGATCTCCGGCCCTGGTTCGCCGCGCGACCTGCGCGCTCCGGATAACGTGCGCCGCTACGAAGACCATCACCTCGTGATCCGCGAAGCCCGTTTCAAGTTCCATGCGTTGCCCGGCGGCCGGGTCGCGCTCTTCGACCTCGCGGCCGATCCTGGCGAGACGACGGATGTGGCGGAGCGTTTTCCGGAGGAGTCCACGCGACTCGCCGACGAGTGCCGCCGCCGCTGGGATGAAACCCTGGCGACTGGCCGCGCCTTCGCAGCGTCCGTGCAGGAGCCCAAACCATAAACTATGCTTTCGCATATGCTGATCGCTCTCGCCCTCGTTGGTTCGCCTGCAAGCGCTATTGCAGCCGTGCCGCCGGTATCCGTAGCCCCGGTCACGTCCTCAGCTCCCGTCGCCGCCTCGGCCGACGCGGCGCGGGCGGCGACGCAGTTCCGCGATTTTTTTGCCGACTCGCCGGATGCCCACGGCATGCGTGACACCAACGAGGCGCGGCCCTCGCCCGATCTGGCGCCGCGCTTCGCTGCCGAGCTCGGCGCCGACGGACGCTGGAGCGATCTGGATTATGAGTCGAAGGCCCGCTCGGGCTGGCCGCCCGCGCAGCATTGGCAGCGTATCCAAGCCATGGCGACGATCTATGCGCGCACCGGCACCGCCCCGGCCGACCGCGCCGTGTTGCTCGCCGCCGTTCACCGCGCCTTCGGACACTGGATCGAACGGGATTACCAATGCACCAACTGGTGGTTCAACCAAATCGGTGTGCCGAAGATCGTCGGCGCGACGCTGCTGCTGCTCGGCGACGCGGCCACGCCGGAGGAGTTTCGGTATGGCACGCAGGTTTCGCTGGCGCGTTACCCGATCAAGCTCACCGGACAGAACAAGATCTGGCTCGCGGGAAACACCTTGATGCGCGGCCTGCTCCTGCGCGACGACGCGATGACTGGCACGGGCATCGACGCGATCTGGAGCGAGATCGAGATCACGACTAAGGAGGGGCTTCAGCCCGACTTCAGCTTTCACCAGCACGGCGCGCAGCAGCAATTCGGCAATTACGGCCTCGCCTATGCGGTCAACATGGCGCTTTGGGCCCGCGTGCTCGACGGAACGCGTTGGCAGTTGTCGCCGGCCAAGCTCGAAGCCCTTCGCGGTTACCTGCTCGAAGGGCAGGCGTGGATCTCTTGGCGCGGCGCGATGGACATCAGCGCCTGCGGACGGCAGCTCATGCCCGGCTCGCCGCACGACAAGGCCGGCACCATCGCCCGCGTGATGCGTCAGGCGATGGTTTTCGACCCGGCCCGCGCGCCGGACTACGCGGCGTTTGTCGCTCGAAACGAGGCCGGCGGAGCCAACACCTTGACGGGCTTCCGGCATTTCTGGAGGTCGGATTATGCGGTGTTCCGCCGCCCGGAGTTCATGGCGACGCTGAAGATGTCGTCAAATCGCGTGATCGGCACGGAGCGGGAAAATCAGGAAAACCTCTCGGGCTACCACCTCGGCGACGGCGGGCTCTATCTCTATCGCCGGGGCGACGAATATGCGGACATCTTCCCGCTCTGGAATTGGAACCGGGTGCCGGGCGTCACCTGCGCGCAGATGCCGCAGCCGGAGTTCGTGGTGTCCCAAGTGAAGACCGACTTCGTCGGCGGATTGTCGAGTGGCGACGCGGGTCTCGCCACCTTGGATTATCGGCGCGACGGCGTTACGGCGAAGAAGGCGTGGTTTTTCCACCGCGACGCGGTCGTGTGCCTCGGCGCGGACATTCGCGGCCAGTCTCCGACCGGCGTCGCGACCACGCTCAACCAGGTTCACTTGCGCGGTCCGGTGCGCGTGGTCACAGCGGGCGGCGCGGAGCAATTTGAGACCGGCGAACGCGTCGTGAACGGCGGGGCGACGGTCGAGCATGACGGCTGGCGTTACACGATCGCGGCGGGCTCGCAGGTGCGGATCGCAGCGCTGCCGGCGGTCGGCAATTGGCAAAACGTGTATCGCAATCCGACGACGCCGACGGACGACGTGCGAGGGTCGCTATTCACCCTTTGGCTCGACCATGAAACGCGACCCGCCGGTGCGAGCTACGCCTACACGGCTGCCCTCGCGAACACGTCTACGGGCGACGCGCCACGGGTGCTCGCCAACGGGCCTGCCTTGCAGGCGGCGGCTTTCGTTGATGGTGCGGTGGCGGTCGTGTTCTGGACGGCGGGCGAGTTCGGCCTGCCCGACGGCACGCGCATCAAAGCCGACGCGCCGTGTCTGGTTTTGGTGAAAAGCGTGACGGCGAAGGTGGTTGATCCCACCCAAAAGCTCGCCCGTCTCGCGCTCACCCGCGACGGCGTGGTCCGCGAAGTGGCGTTGCCCACCGGCGGCACGGCCGGCACGCCGGTCACGGTGGACTGGCGATAAAAGTTCAGCTGTTTCTGAGTCGCACGGTGTCGAGACGCGGTGCGAGGAGGTGGAGGAACGCGAGGGCGAGCAGATAGGATCCTGCGGCGATGGCGAAGAGCGGGATGTAGCCGCCGGTGTTGATGATGAAACCGACCTTGGCGGCGAGCAGCGCGCCGCCGAGGCCGCCCATCAGGCCGCCGATGCCCACTACGCTGCCGACGGCGCGGCGCGGGAACTGGTCGGAGACGGTGGTGAAGAGGTTGGCGCTCCAGCCCTGGTGGGCGGCGGTGGCGAGCGAGATCAACGCGATGGCCACAACCACGCTGCTGGTGATCGACGCGAACACGATGGGCACCACGCAGCAGGCGCAGATGAGCATGGTGACCTTGCGGGCCTTGTTCACCGACCAGCCAAGGCCGATGAAGCGAGTGGCGAGCCATCCGAAGAACACGCTGCCGCCGTCGGAAACGATATAGATTATCAGAAAGGGAATGCCGATCTGCTTGAGGTCGAGCTTGGTGGTGAAGGCCGGGTTGCTGTTAAAAAAGGTCGGCAGCCAGGTAAGATAAAACCACCAGATCGCGTCGGTCATGAACTTCGGAACCGCGAAGGCCCAGGTGGCGCGGTAGCGGACAAGTTCGCGCCATTTGACGGGCACGGCTGCCTCGGGCGGGCCGTCCTGGCGGATGTAGGCCAGCTCCTCGGGCGAGAGTTTCGGGTGTTCCTCGGGGCTGCGGTAGATAGCGAGCCACCAGAAGAGGACGAAGACACCAATGGCGCCGGTCACGATGAAGGAGGCGCGCCAGCCCCAGTGGGCGATGATGAAGGGGACGCAAAGCGCGGTGAGGATGATGCCGACGTTGGCCCCGGCATTGAAGACACCGGTGGCAAAACTACGCTCCTTCTTCGGAAACCATTCGGAGACGGTTTTGACGGCGGAGGGAAAGTTGCCGGCCTCGCCGACGCCGAGCAGGCCGCGGGCCCACATCATGCCGGGCACGGTGTGGACGAAACCATGGAGAACGGCGGCGAGGCTCCAGCCGCCGATGCTCGCCGCGTAGCCGCGACGGATGCCGATGCGGTCGATAATCCAGCCCGCAAGGAGGAAACCGAAGGCGTAGCAGTATTTGAAGATGGCATCGAGGTGGCTCATCTTCTCGCGGAAGAGCGCCATGTCGGCGTCGGTCAGCGCTTGGTCGAGCGGCAGCCCGAGCATCTGGTGCCGGAACACCGGATCGAGCATCGTGAATGAGAAGACGTTTCGATCAATGTAGTTGATCGTGGTCGCGAGGAAAAGGACGGCGCAGATGCGCCAGCGAAAACGGCCGAGGGGCGAAGCGTTCATGGTGGGTTGAAGTTAAAGTGTAGAAGACGCGGTGAAGTGGAGCCATTCCGATCCGGCGAGGAGAAACGCACCGGTGGCATATTCGATGTTTGAGCCGCGATAAACCGGGACGCGCGGGCTCTCGGCGCCAGGCTGCACATAGCCGAGTTTTCCGTCCGGTTCCTGGATCGCGAGGATCGCGCGCAGGGCCTTTTCGGCGGCGGGCAGATAGGTGGCGCGGTCGAGGATGCCTTGGTTCACC
>JAIYBI010000382.1 GCA_027488595.1 Opitutaceae bacterium
CGTGCTCTTCGCCTGTTTCGCCGAACTTTTCATCAGCCACCGCGCGCTCGTAGTCCGGCATGATGGACGCTGGTTTTTCCCCACCTACGGCGCGATGCTGCCGGGCAAAACCTTCGGCCTGGATTACGAGTGGGAAACCAACTACCGCGACCTCCGCGCGAGCCTCCATCCGCCCGCCACCGCCGACGCCGCCACCCTCGCTTTCGCCGCCGCCGCCCGCGCGCGGGGCGACTTTGTCCTGCTGCCGCCCGTGCCTTACAACCCGGTGGAGAACTGCTACACCAACCAGTTTTTCAAACCCCGTGCCCCCGACTTCGCCCAACGCCATTTTCTCGGCACCGATACCCAGAACCGCGACATCCTCGCCCGCCTCGTCTACGGCTTCCGCAACGCGCTGATTTTCTCCGTCTGGTTCGTCGCGGGCGTTTACGGACTCGGCATCATTCTCGGCTGCGCGATGGGCTACTACGGCGGCACGTTCGATATTCTCGTGCAGCGCCTCATCGAGATTTGGTCCAACATCCCTTTTCTCTACATCGTCATCATCGTCGCCTCGCTCATCAAACCAAGTCTCGGCTGGCTCGTCGCCATCAACGTCGCCTTCGGCTGGATGGGCATGACTTACTACATGCGCACCGAAACGTATAAGGAAAAGGCCCGCGACTACGCCGCCGCCGCCCGCGTGCTCGGCGCGAGCGATACCCGTATCATCCTGCACCACATCCTGCCCAACACCGCCGCGACGCTCGTCACCTTCGTGCCCTTCACCGTGGCCGGCGCCATCGGCTCGCTTACCGCGCTTGATTTCCTCGGTTTCGGACTTCCCGTTCCCACGCCGAGTTGGGGCGAGCTGCTCAGCCAAGGCACAAAGAACCTCACTCTCGCGCCTTGGATCGTGCTTTCCGCTTTTTCCGCCATGACCCTCGTCCTCACCCTCGTCACCTTCGTCGGTGAGGCCGTTCGCGAGGCCTTTGACCCTAAAAAATTCACCCTCTACCGCTGATCTCTATGTTCTCCCGCCGCTCCCCCTCCGTCCGTTCTTCCCTGGTGGTCAAACTCGTCCTCCTCGCCACGACGCTCCTCTTTGCCGCCTGCTCCAAACCCAACGCCGACGCGCCTGCCTCCGCAACTCCCCCTGCTGCCGCCACCACTTCCACCGCCCCCGACAACACCGCCGAGGTCGCCGCCTACTACAAGGCCCGCCCCGATTTCTTCGTCTTCAAAACCCCCGCCGATCTCCCCGCCGATCTCGCCTGGACAGACGGCGGTCCGCTCCCCGAGCTCGGCTCGCCCGACCGCAAACGCGGCGGCACCTGGCAGGGCCGCATCCAGGATTTTCCGCGCACCCTCCGCATCGTCGGTCCCGACGCCAACAGCGGTTTCCGCGGCTACCTGCAAGATGAGGTTTTCGTCAAATTCGGCGAACTCCACCCCAACGTCGCCGGCCCCCATCGTTACTTCCCCGGCCTAGCCAGCCAGTGGGCCGTGGATCTCCCGAACAAAACCGTCTACGTGCGCCTTGATCCCGCCGCCCGCTGGAGCGACGGCCCCGCCGTCACTTCGGACGACGTGCTCTTCATGTTCTGGTTCAACCAGAGCAGCTACATTCAGGCCCCGTGGCAGAACAACTTCTTCGGCATCGGTGAGAACTACACCCGCATCACCCGTTACGACGACCTCACCTTCGCCATCACCCTCAAGGAAGCCCGTCCCGATCTGCTGGGCCGCGTGCTTGGTCTCGGCCCCGTGCCGCGCCACTTTTACCGCGAGGTCGGCGAGGATTACGTCACTCGCTACAACTGGCGTTTCGTCCCCACCACCGGCGCCTACGTGCTCACCGATGCCGAGGTGAAGCGCACCACCACCAACCGCAACCACATCACCTTCGAGCGCCTGCCCAATTGGTGGGCCAGCGAAAAACCCCAGTTCCGCTACCGCTTCAACCCAGCCCAGCTTCGCCTCCGCGTCATCCGCGAAACGACCACCGCCTGGGAATCCTTCCTGGCCGGCGAACTCGACGCCTTCGGCATGAACCTCGCCGAATACAACTACGAGCGCCTGCCCGACAATGCCCCGCTTGTCACCCGCGGCCTCATCGCTAAAGCCAAATTCTACAACGATGTCCCGCGCCCCAACTTCGGCCTGTGGATGAACACTGCCCGCCCCCTCATCTCCGACCGCGAGATCCGGCTCGGCATCCAATACGCCTCCAACTGGCAGCTCGTCATCGCCCAGTATTTCCGCGGGGACTACACTCGCCTCAACACTCCCGCCGACGGCTTCGGCGACATGAGCCACCCGACCCTGCGCGCCCGTCCCTTCGATCTCGACCTCGCCGCCGAGCACTTCGCCAAGGCCGGCTTCACCAAACGCGGCCCCGACGGCATCCTCGTCAACGCCGCCGGCCAGCGCCTCTCCGTCACCCTCACCACCGGCTACGAATCGCTCGCGCCCGTGCTCACCATTCTCCAGCAGGAGGCCCGCAAGGCCGGTCTCGATTTCCAGGTCGAGGTCCTCGATTCCTCGGCCGCTTGGAAAAAGGTGCAGGAGAAGAACCACGATATCACCTTCACCGCCTTCAACGTCGGCGTAGAGCTCTTCCCTCGTTATTGGGAATGCTACCACTCGGCCAACGCCTACGATCAACCCTACCTCGCCGACGGCAAATCCCCCAACCCCGCCCGCCAGCTCAAGGTCCAGACCAACAATCTCCAAAGCCTAGCCCTCCCCGAACTCGACGCCCTCATCACCCGCTACGACCAGTCCGATAGCCTCGACGCCATGCGCGGCATGGCCCGTCAGATGGAAGAAATTCTCTACGAAAACGCCTCCTTCTCTCCCGGCTTTGCGATGCCGTTCTACCGCGTAGCAACTTGGCGCTGGGTGCGTTTCCCGGAGAACTTCAACGTCCGTTTCTCCTCCGACTCCCTCGAATACAACGTCCACTGGATCGACGAGTCCCAAAAGCCCGAGACCCTCGAAGCCCGTCGCGACGAGTCCAAATCCTTCCCCGCCTCCGTCCGCACCTACGATCAGTGGAAACCCAAGGAGTAACTCCTCCGATGCCTGACCTCCTGAGCGTCCGCGATCTTGCCGTCGCCTTCGATACCGACGCCGGCCTGCTCCGCGCCGTGGATGGCATCAGCTTCTCCATCCCGCGCGGACGCACTCTCGGACTCGTCGGCGAATCCGGCTGCGGCAAAAGCGTCACCGCCCTCTCGATTCTCCGTCTCCTCCCCCAGCCCTCCGGTCGTATCGTCGGCGGCGAAATCCGCTTCGAGGGCGCCGACCTCGCCGCCACCACTCCAGCTGACTTGCTCCGCATCCGCGGCGGCCGCATTGGCATGGTTTTTCAAGAGCCCATGACGGCGCTCAACCCCGTCCACCGCATCGGCCGCCAGCTCTCCGAGGTTTTTCTGCTCCACCGCACCCGCGACAAAGCCGAGGCCGCCCGCCTCGCCGTCGAGATGCTCGCCAAGGTCGGCATCCCGTCTCCAGAAATCCGAGCCCAGGAATACCCGCACCAACTCTCCGGCGGCATGAGGCAACGGGTCGTCATCGCGATGGCCCTCGCCTGCGACCCCGCCCTTCTCATCGCCGACGAGCCCACCACCGCCCTCGACGTAACCATCCAGGCGCAAATCCTCGACCTCCTGCGTTCCCTCCAACGCGAGCTCGGCATGGCGATTCTACTCATCACCCACGACCTCGGCGTCGTCGCCGAGATGTGCGACGAGGTTATCGTCATGTATGCCGGTCGCATCGCCGAACAAGGTCCGGTCGAGGAGATTTTCGCCCGCCCCGCCCACCCCTACACGCGCGGCCTGCTCTCCGCGATTCCGCGCCTCGATGCGGAGCGTAAATCCCGCCTCGCGACCATTCCCGGCCTCGTGCCCACCCTCGCCGAGATGCCCGCCGGCTGCCGCTTCGCCAACCGCTGCCCATTGGCAACAAACGCCTGCTCGATTCAACCGCCACTCGAAACTCTCTCCGAAGGCCACACCGTCGCCTGCTGGCATCACGAGAAAACATAAGTCTCCATGTCCGCCTCCGCCCCTCTCCTCGATGTCCGTGATCTGCGCATGCACTTCCCCGTGCGCGGCGGCGTCTGGTTGAAGGCCCGCGCCTGGTGCCGCGCGGTGGACGGCGTCTC
>JAIYBI010000173.1 GCA_027488595.1 Opitutaceae bacterium
CTCACGCCCTCCCCCATCCTTCACCCCATCATGCCCTCCGCCAAATCCACCATCCGCGTCACCGTCTGGAGCGAATTCCGCCACGAAAAGAAAAACCCGAAGGTCGCCGCCCTCTACCCGCAGGGCATGCACCAGACCATCGCCGACGCCCTCGGCAAACACGCCGACTTCGCCGTCCGCACCGCCACCCTCGACGAACCCGAGCACGGCCTCACCGACGCCGTCCTTGACCAGACCGATGTCCTCACCTGGTGGGGTCACATGGCCCACGGCGACGTCTCCGACGCCGTCGTCGCCAAGGTCCGCACCCGCGTGCTCGAGGGCATGGGTCTCATTGTCCTTCACAGCGGCCACTACTCCAAGATTTTCAAGTCCCTCATGGGCGACACCTGCTCGCTCACCTGGCGCGAAGCCACCGACAAGGAGCGTCTTTGGGTCGTCGCCCCCGCCCATCCCATCGCCCAAGGCGTCGGTCCCTTTTTCGAAATCGCCGCTGAGGAAATGTATGGCGAGCCCTTCGGCATCCCCACGCCCGACGAGTTGATCTTCATTTCCTGGTTCACCGGCGGCGAGGTCTTCCGCTCCGGCGCAACTTGGCGACGCGGCAATGGCAACATTTTCTACTTCCGCCCCGGCCACGAAACCTATCCGACCTACCACCATCCGCAGGTCCAGCTCGTCATCGCCAACGGCGTCCGCTGGGCTCACTCCGGCGTCCGCATCAAGGACCAATGCCCCAACATGCCGCCGCTCGAACCCCTCCCCGCCGACCCCGAGGCCGCCGCCCGCCCCACCCAGGGACACAAATAACCGCCTAAGCCATCCAATCCTTTAAACGCGAAGACGCGAAGGCCCCAACCCAAGGCCGCAAAGCCCGAAACTGAATTGGGTTTTCTTCCCGACCTTCGGATTGTCCTTCGCGTCTTCGCGTTAAAAAAATCCGTCACCTTCACCCATGTCTGCCGCCTCCGCCAAGAAACCTGCCGCCAAGAAGAAACCCGCCCCCAAGCCCGTCCGCGTCGCCATCCTTGGCACCGGGGGCATGGCCAACCGCCACGCCGAGCTCTACGCGCAAATCCCCGGCGTCCAGCTCGTCGCCGCGTGCGATGTGGACCGCCCCCGCGTCGAGGCATTCGCCGCCAAACACGGCATTCCCGCCGCCGCCACTTACACCGACTTCGCGCAACTCCTCCGCGAGGTCCCGTGCGACGCCATCTCGAACGTCACGCCCGACGCCTTCCACGCCGCCCTCTCCATCCAAGCTCTCAAAGCCGGCAAGCACGTTCTTTGCGAGAAACCCCTCGGCCTCAACCACAACGAGACCAAACGCATGGTCGCCGCCGCCAAGAAAGCCGGCACCGTTGCCATGGTTAACTTCTCCTATCGC
The DNA here is from genome assembly GCA_027488595.1 of Opitutaceae bacterium. GTDB lineage: Bacteria > Verrucomicrobiota > Verrucomicrobiia > Opitutales > Opitutaceae > IMCC26134_A. The sequence goes on from JAIYBI010000173.1 coordinate 1,388, forward strand.
GACTGGTCCGCCCTCCAGGCCATCGCCGCCCGCGTCCACGCTGGCGAGATCGGCGAACTCCGCCACGTCGAGGCCAGCTACCTGCAAACGTGGCTGACCGCCCCTATCTGGGGCGACTGGCGCACCAGCCCTGCCTGGCTCTGGCGCCTCTCCACCCAACACGGATCAAAGGGCGTGCTCGGCGACGTCGGCGTCCACATCGTGGACTTCGCCACCTTCCCCGCCGGTCCAATCAAGAAGGTGTTTTGCCAACTCAAGACCTTCGCCAAGGCCCCCAAGAACCGCATCGGCGACTACCCGCTCGACGCCAACGACTCCGCCGTGCTCAACGTCGAGTTCGCCAACGGCGCCCTCGGCACCATCCACACCACCCGCTTCGCCACCGGCCACCCCAATCGTCTCGCCCTCCGCCTTCATGGCACCGCCGGGGCCTTCAGTTTCGATTCCGACCTAGGCACAGATACCTATAAGTCCTGCCTCGGCCCAGACGTCGCCACCGCCACTTGGCAGGACGTCAAAGCCGCCCCTACACCCAACAACCACACCCGTTTCATCGCCGCCATTCGGTCCGGTGTCGCCAGCCAGCCCGACTTTGCCCGCGGCTCCGAAATCCAACGGGTGCTGGATGCCTGCTTCGAATCCGACGCCGCCGGCAAGCCGGTGAAAATCTAACCGTCTCCGGATGAAACCTCAAAACACCGGCCTTTGGGCACATTTCCTTAAAAATCACTAGGGAGTGCCACTTTTGGCTTATTCACGCCGAAATCGTGAGTTTTTTCGGGTATTTTTAGCGGATTTCGACGGCTTGCGCCAAACCGCGTTTGGCGATTTCCGTAATTCTCCACCTCTGAAAAAAGCCTAGTTTAGCACTAGTTCAGCCCTGTTTTTCACAAGATTTACCTGATTTTGGGGTCAAAAATGATGTTTGCCTTCAAATCGTCACATGATTGAACGCAGGCCAACTTGAGCGGTCTAAAAGCCGTTCTCTTCCACCTTAACCAAGGCCTTCACTTTGGACCTAAAACAAATCAAACTCGTCATAGACCTCATGAAACGCTCCGACCTGACCGAATTCGCGGTCGAGGAGGAGGGTTTTAAGCTCAAGATCCGTCGCGGCTCCAACGGCCTCCCCGTCGTCAGCTCCGGTGGCTCCTACAGCGGGTCTAACAACCCGTTCCCCGGCTACCAGCCTCAACCCCAAGCCCCGGCCCCCGCTCCCGCGCCCGCTCCGGTCGCGGCCGCCGCCGCGCCCGCCGCGCCCGCCGCCGATGATGCCAGCATCATCTACGTGAAGTCGCCCATGGTCGGCACCTTCTACCGTTCACCCTCACCGGAAAGCAAGATGTTCGCCGAGGTCGGCACCAAGATCACCGAGACCAGCGTCGTCTGCATCATCGAGGCCATGAAGATCATGAACGAGATCCAG
>JAIYBI010000196.1 GCA_027488595.1 Opitutaceae bacterium
AACCAATCGCTACAGCCAACGACCATGCTTGTCACGGATCGTGCTGCGCACGCTCCGCGCCAAGCACGGTCGCGGCTGATCTAGGACGTTAGGCAGAAAAACATGAAACGAATCCGAACCTATTTGTATCTGCTAGTCGGATTCACTTTCGCTTCTGTCCTTATCGGCGCACGTGGGTATTATCAGCCCACTCGAATCGAGGATATCGACAGTATGCTCTACTGCGCGTGCGGTTATTCCAAGGTCAAATTCGATTCAGGGAGGATCGTGATGGTGCATTACCATCACGACGACGTTAAGCCCGGGGATCAGATCGGCACGTATCGGACAGACGGAAATACAGTAGAGCTTGATACCGTTTTCGGTGCCAATAAGCACCACGAAAAGCTGAAGATCGATCATATCGGAATTATCGAACCTCCGGCCCCGATGCAGATGTTTGACTATCGGGCGATCAACAGCACATCTTGGAAGCTACCGATATATAAAACTCTAAAAGCAATCGGACTGAAATGAAAACGGAGCCTAACCAGGCAGTAGAGCCAACGACCATACATGTCACGAATCCTGCTTACGCAGGCTTCGCGCCATGTATGGTCGCGGCTCACTTTTGACGTTCGGCAAAATAAAATATGATCGGCGTAGTCATCATCGGTTGGTTGCTTGTTGCAGTAGCGCTTGGGTTCATTGCCTTCCGGCTCACCCCACAGCCACTCGCAGCTCGAAGCGAAGTATCCCTTATCGGATCAGTGGCCACCCGTTCTGTTTTCTGGGCCTACCTTTTTGCTCCTTATGGTGCACTTGTAGTCATTGCGCCCGCCTCTCTTTTTATTCCGGCGTATATTGCAGACCCAGATCCAGGCTGGCAGCAGCACATCAAGGAATGCCTATACTCACTGTCTATCACATGGGCTTTTTTCATGGTTATTTACATCACGCGGCAGGTCCTTAAGAAGAAATGGCCATGAAGACGAAAACTCAAACCACAGAGCCGAACCAGCGGCTACAGACAATGACCACAGCTGTCACGGATCGTGCTCCGAGCAGCACGCTCCGCGCCAACTGCGGTCATGTCTGACCCGGAACGTTAGGCATGGCAAACCCCAAACCAGAAGAGCGCTTCAAGCGCTACCCTCTACGGAAACGAAGCGTTAAACAAAATCAAACCAATCAAACGATGAGCACCTGCCCCTATTGCCAAAAACCAGCGAACCCAATTCGCCCGTCACTCTATATTACATCCACTTCGTATACATGCACGGCATGCGGCGAAAAGAGCCATTTTGATAGACGCATGATGTGGGGTATTGGCGGTATCGGAATTATTGTCGCTAGTTTGGCTCGAACGCTTTTGGGATTCGAGGGCCTGGTTTCAATTGCCGTGGCGATATTCAGCGCCATTACACTGATGGCTATAATGTATTTTGGGCTACGCTTGGAGCCAATTAAAAAACAGAAATGAGCCTAACAAAGCACTGGAGCCAAGACGATTGCTTGTCACAGATCCTGCTTTCGCAGGCTCCGCGCCAAGCAACCGTCTGGCTCAGTTTGGACGTTGGGCAGAATAATGAAACCGACACTATACATTTTCGCAGGCTTACCCGGTGCGGGAAAGACGACTCTTGCAAAAAGGCTCGCTCCAACACACAATGCGGCATATCTGCGTATCGACACCATAGAACAAGCCATAAAGGATTATTGCAGCATTGCACTGGAGACAGAAGGTTATCGGTTAGCCTATCGAATCGCTCGGGAGAATCTTTCGATAGGGATTAGTGTTGTTGTAGATTCTTGTAATTCCATCACTGGGACCAGAAACTCATTCGAAAGTATTGCCCGCGATTGTAATTCTTATTTCCTAAATATTGAAGTGATTTGCTCCGATACCCTCGAACACAAAAAGAGAATTGAGGCCCGAACAGCGAGCACCGAAAATATGCACTTTCTAACTTGGGAGGACGTTATCTCACGTGAGTATCACACATGGGACCGGGAGCGTATCGTTATAGATACAGCTGGAGCAACTGTATCCGATACCTTTCAGGAACTTACGCGATCTATAATAAAAAAATGAGCCCAACAAGGCACTGGAGCCAACGACCATGCCTGTCACATTTCGTGCTTACGCACGAACTGCGCCAGGCATGGTCGCGGCTCAGTTTTGACGTTCGGCAAAAAGAAATGAAATCCCATTTTACTGGCTTCCTGACTACTGTAGTTGGCGGAATGATGTTATCTGCGATCATTGCACTCGTGGCATTCCCTCAAACAACGAGCAGTTTTAGCTACGCTCCTCCGCCAGTATTTCTCTTCCCTACACTTTCGCTTTTCGTTTCGCCAATCGCATATTTATTATCGCTTCTCGCCATCTCAATTTTCACCAAAAAAGAAGACAAGGCTACCTCAAGCACAGTTCTTTCGTTGATCGTGACATTGACAGCAGCGATTGTTTTCGTGGTCGTGCTCAAGCTTCATTGGAAGGCAAACGGCGTTACCGTATTCGATCCAAAAGAAATGAAAACCACGGAGCCGAACAAGGCGCTAGAGCCAACACGGGTGATTGTCACAGATCCTGCTGCGCAGGCTCCGCGCCAATCACCCGTGCGGCTCATCTAAGACGTTCGGCAAAAATAAAATGTGTCCTACGTGCTCCAAATTTCCGACACCTACATCTCGATTTCGTGAAGTCGCTGAAAATATGGAACGTCATGCGGCGTTGCATGTTTGCGTTGATTGCGGTCAATATATCGAATTGATCGCAGAAGAACGATCCCCTCGTTATATTAGCGAAGAACAAAGACTTTTAGATTATCCGAAGTCTCTAGATCTGGCACGCCGCTACCTTGGCGGTGTCGCGTATGGACTATGCGAAGAGATTCACAATGGTGTTTGGGACGATTCGTCCGATATTCGAGACAAACCTGGCCCCGAATGTAATAGAATTATAAAAGAGTTGAAGCGTCGTTGCCCAGGATTTACCACTTACGAATACAAAAGAGCTATCAGCAGCGGACTCATGGAATCAAGATAGACTAAAGTAAATCCAAACCAAATTTAAAAAATGAGCCGAACCATACGCTACAGCCAACGACCATGCTTGTCACAGATCCTGCTGCGCAGGCTCTGCGCCAAGCACGGTCGCGGCTGATCTAGGACGTTGGGCAAAAGACATGAACAAATTCATCAAATTCGCGACACTCTCTGTTATCGCAATAAAGCTATCTGCCGCCCCAACATGGCAGTCTATACTTGAGGGACCGTTGATGAGTGGGTCCAGTGCCACCGAAATCAAGCAAGTCGCATACACACACGCAATTTTGATAAGTTGGTTTGAAGATCAAAATGCGATGGACCGAAAAGAGGCTACTTCCCTTGCGTTTGATTTATTAGGGTCAAGACCATATAGTGAAATACTAGATCTCAGAAATCTTATTGAGACGCTTAGAAATGAACTACGAATTCAGAAGGAAATCGAAGCGCGGCGAGATCTCGCCTCCCAAACACTGGTGCTGAAGAAAGATCCGGCGAGGGCAGTATCGCTTTTGAAGGATTTCGATTCTATCGATAAGCTACTCGAATCCCGCAAGAATATCACAGAAAATAAGTAATGAAAACCACGGAGCCCAACCAGTCGCTTGAGCCAACGACCATGCTTGTCACAGATCGTGCTTTCGCACGCTCTGCGCCAAGCATGCTCGCGGCTCATCTTTGACGTTCGGCAAACATATGAGCCCTGAGAAATCACGAGAGTATCTTCGGTTGCACGACTCCGGTGACGGTGCAGATTCACCACCCGACTTAGACTATCGCGCTGCCGTTTTAGCGATCGAAAGTCTTAAAAGCCTATGTGAAGCCATTCTGAACATTCCCTTAGCCGTGAATACAAGTTTTCAGGACTCGACGAAGCTCGCATCCATATCTAGTGCCACGAATTTATCTTCGTGCCCGATATTAGAGTTCTCAAACTTCGGAAAGATTTTCACGATACGGCCAGATCTATGCGATACAGCTCAAGCGAGCACACTAGCTCATGCGATAGAGAGCAGGGGTTATGTGTATATCAGCTGGGATATCTTACGCGAACCATACAAAGGAAATATAGAATGGGCCGATCCAGAATGGATCTGGCACACTCGCTTTTTCGATTACCAATGAGCATGAAAGAAACTGAGCCGAACCAGGCAGTAGAGCCAACGACCATACATGTCACGAATCGTGCTCCGAGCAGCACGCTTCGCGCCATGTATGGTCGCGGCTCACTTTGAACGTTGGGCATAAAAACATGACAAAACCACTAGACCCTAAGAGCATTGTCACAAAAATCGTAGTCTTTTTCGACCTTTGCTCGTCGACTTCCATTCTGGAGGATCTGTTAGCATCCGAAAACGAGGATGCGTGGTGCGCTCTTCTTCTGGAGCTTAAAGAATTTATTCGAGTTCGTAAGGTGTCCGACGAATTCGAAATGTATAAGTTTTTAGGAGATGGCTGGATTCTTCTTTTCGAACCGAACAAGCGCGGGGAAGACCTGATGCTCTTATTGGCAGGCATAGCGAAGGAATACGAACGCCTACACCAAGAACATATTCACAATCGTCTTTCGACAGAAATAGGAAACACTGGTCTTACATTTGGTATTGACCGGGGTAAGTTGATGAAAGTCACTATGAACCGGTCGACAGAATACATTGGACGGTCGCTAAATGTAGCATCCCGATTGCAGTCGTCGATCAAAGAAAAGGATTCATCACCGCAGGGAAAGGTTTTAATGACCCGTGCAGCATTTAATGATATCGGCCTCAAAGCAGATACTGGATATAAGATCGATGACGTGACACGTAAGCTGCGAAATATTTCTGGAAATAGTGAACTGAAATTGAAGAAAATTTCACTGTTTAGAAGTCCCGCAATTAGAAAGTCCACGATCCAACTTAAAACAACTAAAAAAATGAGCCCAACAAGGCAGTAGAGCCAACGACCATACATGTCACGGTCTGTGCTT
>JAIYBI010000105.1 GCA_027488595.1 Opitutaceae bacterium
CCTGCCGAACCACCCGCTTCCACCCCGGCCCAAGCAGCCCCGCGTCCGGCCTTACCCCGGTCAAAAGCAAACCGCGCCGACCCAAAAGCAACTAGTCAATCAAACATTGACAACACTGCCGTGATTCAGAATTCCGCAACATGAGCGCTGCATCGGTCACCTTTCCATCGCTTTTCGGTCGCGCGCCGCGTTCCGTGCATGCCCTGGGAGTCGGCGGGATGGGGTTGGGGCCGCTCGCCATTTACATGGCCGGTCTCGGATTTCGAGTGAGCGGCGGCGATGATTCACCCACCCCGGCCATGTCGGCGCAATTGACGCGTGCGGGGGTTGTCCTGACTGCTTCAAACGTAATCCCGGCCGATGCCGAGCTGATCGTGACTTCTTCTGCGCTCGCGGGATCGCACCCGGCTCTGGTGGCAGCGCGGGCGCGTGGTCTGCCGGTGGTCCGTCGCGGAGAATTGCTGGCCGAACTCTCGCGGGCGCGCCGCCTCATCGCTGTTTGCGGCTCGCACGGGAAAACGACGACGACCGCGATGCTTGTAACGGCACTGCGCGCCGCTGGCATGGACGTCGGCTATGTAGGCGGCGGACTTTTTGCCGATGATACGGTCCCGCCCGCCGCTGCCGGAACGACGGACTGGTTGGTTGCCGAAATTGATGAGAGTGATGGCACTATCGCTGCCTTTTCGCCTGCGCTTACCGTGGTGGTGAATCTCGATTGGGATCACCCGGATCACTATCGGACCCAGACGGATTTGGAGACTACCTTCGCCGCCTTGCTCGCGCGCACCACCGGTCCGGTTTTGATCAACGCTTCCTGTGCGCTCTCCGTCCGGGTCGCCGCAGAATGCTCGCTCCAGCGCACATTCGGAACGCGGGGTGATTACGAATTGGTTTCGCAGCACGCTTCCAACCCTACCCGCATCGAGCTCACCCTTGGCGGTCACTTTCCAATCCCTTCGGCGGGGGTGCGGACGTTTGGTGAATTCAACGCTCTCAACGCCACCGCCGCACTGGGCGCCGCGCATCTTGCGGGCGCGTCGTTACGGGGGGATTTGCTCGCGGCGTATCCGGGGATTCGGCGGCGGCAGGGCGTCCTCGCTCACGGCGCAGGTTTCACGGTGATCGAGGACTATGCGCACCACCCCGCCGAGATCACGGCGCTACTGGCCGTTCTGCGCCTCCGAGTTCCCGCCGGCGGCCGGATGCGAGTGGTATTCCAGCCGCATCGCTACAGCCGAACCGCCCAATTCTGCGCTGCCTTTGGTGAAGCGCTCGCTGCGGCTGATGCGGTCTACCTGCTCGATGTTTATGGGGCTGGTGAAACTTCTATGCCGGGAGGAACGAGCGCGGACCTTGCGAAGGTTTTAGCCGGCGCCCACGCATCGGTGGCGCTTGTTCATCTTTCGGGGGAACACGGTCCGGTTTATACGCGTTTGAGCAGTGATTTGCACCCGGGTGATTTGGTGGTTCTGGTCGGCGCGGGTGATCTCGATGTCACAGCTCGTGAGTGGCTGGCGGCTTTCGACTATGTCTCGTGGTGGGATCGAGTCGCGACGGTTTTGAGGAAGGATGTTTCGAACGAAACCACCCTCGTGCGCGAGGCGCCTCTGGCGGCAAAGACCACGCTTGGGGTGGGAGGTGCCGCCCGCCTGTATGCCGAGCCGGTCTGCGAAGAAGATCTGTTGTCGCTCATCGGCGCCGCCAACAGAATGGGATTGCGGGTGCTGCCGCTGGGAAGGGGATCCAACCTTCTGGTGCCGGATGAAGGAGTGGATGCACTGGTCATCAGTTTGCGGCATCCGTTCTGGGAAAGTTTTTCTCCGCTAGGCGATGGTCGGGTGCGCGTGGGAGCGGGGCTTCGACTTAAAAACCTTTGCGGCCTCGCTGCGAAATCCGGCCTCGTCGGTTTCGAATTTCTTGAAGGCATTCCGGGTAACGTGGGCGGCGCTTTGCGCATGAATGCCGGGGCGATGGGCGGCTGGATGTTCGATGTCGTGGAAAGCGTTGAACTGATCACGCTCGCAGGTGATCGCCGCACGCTCGGGAAATCGGCCATGCACGTGGACTATCGGCACTGCGCGGAGTTGGAATCGGCGATCGCCACTGCCGCCGTGCTCAAACCTGCCGCGTCCGCGCCGTCCGCTGATGTGGCGCGGCAGATTGATGTCTATCGCGACAAACGCAGAAAATCCCAGCCGCGCGAGCCTTCAGCCGGATGTGTTTTCAAGAATCCGCCCAATGATTCCGCCGGCCGGCTCATTGACGCGGCGGGGCTCAAGGGCAGTCGCGAGGGCGATGCCGAGGTCTCACCCGTGCACGCCAATTTTATCGTCAACCACGACCACGCCCGAGCCGCCGATGTGATTGCGTTGGTCCGCCGTGTCCGCGCCGAGGTGGAGAAAACCCACGGTGTGCGCCTCGAACCCGAGGTGCTGCTTTACGGGAAAGAGTGGAGGGACGTCCTTTGAATAATTCCATGACCACTTTTCCTGCCGTTTCCAAATCCGCCGCAGACGCTCTGGTCTCGTTTGCTCCACGCATCACAGTCCTTTGCGGCGGTGTATCATCGGAGCGGGACGTCTCGCTCGGATCCGGAGTTGCCGCTGCCGCTGCGCTTTCACGATTGTGGCCGACCCGGCTCATTGACGTTTGCGCGGCCGCGTTGCCCGCCGGGCTTGATCCGGCGCGAGATGTGGTTTTTTCCACGCTGCACGGCACTTTCGGCGAGGACGGCGCGATGCAGGGATTGCTCGATGCCGCGGGCATCGTCTACGCGGGTTGCGACGCCGCTTCGTCCGCTCTGACGATGGATAAGGCCGCGACGAAACGCGCCTCCGCCTCCGCCGGGGTTCGGGTGGCAGCCGACCTGTTGTTTTCCGCTGCCGGGCGGCCCGGGGCGGATGCGGTGATCGCCGTCCTCGGTGAACACGTTGTGATCAAACCCAACGACCAAGGCTCTAGCGTCGGCCTCGTGCTGCCCGAGGGGCATGAGCAGATCGCCGCCGCTCTCGCCGCGCTCACGCCCGGCAATTGGATCGCGGAGCCTCGTCTCGTTGGCCGGGAGCTCTCGGTCGGCGTGCTGGGTGGCAAGGCGCTCGGTGTGGTCGAAATCCGCCCCCGCTCGGGAGTTTATGACTTTGCCAGCAAATACACGAAAGGAGCGACCGAGTATCTCGCGCCCGCGCCGCTGGACCAAGAGGCCACACTTGCCGTGCGTTCCGCCGCCGAGGCCGCTTTCGCGGCCTGTGGTTGCCGCGACTACGCGCGGGTTGATTTTATACTAATTTCACAAAATGAATTTTATCTGCTGGAAATCAACACGCTGCCCGGCATGAAAGAGACCAGTCTGCTGCCGATGAGCGCTCGTTGCGCGGGACTGGATTTCACCGCGCTGGTTCGGGAGCTTGTGAGCCCTGCCGTGCATCGCCTTCAGACCACTAGGATTTCCGCGCACCGATGAGCCCAGTATCTGCATTTCCGCACCCGACGACCGGCACCTGGAGGGATATCCCCCAGGTGGCTGCGCCGCGTCCGTCGAATCGCACCGGCCGCCGCCGTCTGATTCTTTCCGCCGTGCGCTTCTGGACTATCACCGGCCTGATTGTCGCGTCATTGCTCGCTGGATACATCGGGTTTCGCACCTGGCGGGATAACCCGGCCGGGCTCGCCGGCCCGGCAAAGTCGGTGCCGCTGCGCGAGATTGTTGCCCGCACAGACGGGGTGCTCGATCTGGCCTGGGTGAAGCATACCCTCGCCATTGAAAAGGGCGTGGGTCTGATGACGTTGGATTTGCCCGCTCTGCAGGATCGTCTGCTGGCCACCGGGCAGGTGCATACCGCCGTGGTTTCGCGTCGTTTCCCCGACGTGCTCTCGGTGGTGTTGGAGGAGCGCAGCCCGGTGCTGAGGGTTTTGGCGCAGGGGGAGGACGGCGTGCGCGCCGCGCTCTTTGTCGCTCGTGACGGTTCTGTTTTCAGCGGCGAGGGTTATGAGGAGACGCTCATCTCCGGTCTGCCCTGGCTTGAAGGCGTGGCACTCACTCGCGACGCTTCCGGCCGAGGATTTGCGCGCATTGACGGGCTCGTGGCGGTTTCCGATTTGCTTGGCACCGCTCGCTCGGCCGCTCCCGCGATCGCCCGTTCCTTTCATAGCGTGTCGCTGGCCCGTTATGCCCGGGATCGCCTCATTATCGTGCGCACGCCCGATGTTGCGGAGATTTTTTTCGGGGCAAATGCCGAGCTCGGTTTTTTCCAGCAACTGGCGCGGCTCGACTACATCCTCGATGAGTTGAAGGGGCAGCCTTCGCCGCAGACGATTCGTTCCATTAACCTCTCCCTGGGCGGAAGGCAGGTGCCGGTGGCTTTCGAGCCTGCAGCGCCCACCTCTGGCTCCGGTCGCACAACCCGCCCGGGTCTCCCGGTTGCAGTCACTGCCGAGCGATCCACCGCGCCGCGCCAACCGCCGACCTCCTACACTTTTTTCCGCCCGTAATCCTCATCTGTCCCAATCCGCAGCCGTGATCTCCAAATCCCGTATCGTCGGTGCCGTTGAAATCGGCACCTCCAAAGTCACCGTCCTCGTCGGCGAAATCGCCGGCTCCCGCCTCAATGTCGTCGGTCTGGGCGAGTTTCCCTCTCGTGGCGTGCTCAAGGGCACGGTGGTGGATAAACCCGCCGCCGGCGAGGCCACCCATCGAGCCCTTGTTGCTGCCGAAAACAACGCCGGGGTGCGTTTAAACCAGGTTTTTCTCGCGCAGAGCGGCGGTCATATTGATGGTTTTTACCACGCCGGAGAGGTCAACGTCGGCGGTCTTGAGGGGCGGGTTTCCCGTTACGATATAGACAGCGCTCTAGGCCTCGCGAAGTCCAAGGCCCTGCCTCCTGACCGATGCAACGTCCACTACCTTCGCCGGCCATACTATGTTGACGATACGATGGTCGCTTCGCCCGAGGATATCCGCGGCAACAAACTTGCGGTCGGAGTCTGGCATGTGCACGGCGATCAAAATCGCATCGCAGATAACATTCATATCATCCGCAATTTTAACCTGCCCGTCTCACAGCTCGTCCTCTCCGGTCTTGCCAGCGGCAATATCCTGACCACGCCCGAAG
>JAIYBI010000306.1 GCA_027488595.1 Opitutaceae bacterium
CGCCTTCACCGCCTGCTTCTCCGGCTTCGTCAACAACGACTCCCCCGCCGTCGTCTCCGGCCTCTCGTTCGCCACCACCGCCACCTCCGCTTCGCCCATCGGCGTTTACCCGATCAACGCCTCGGGCGGCAGCGCGGCCAACTACGCCCTCAGCTACGACACCGGCACCCTCGTCATCGACCGCGCCGTGCTCACCGTCACCCCCGCCAACGCCACCCGCCCCTTCGGCGACACCAACCCCGCCTTAACGCTCGGCGGCATCACCGGCTTCGTCCTCGGCGAGAACGCCTCCGTGCTCACCGCCCAGCCAACCTTCACCACCACGGCCTCGCTCACCTCCAACGTCGGCAACTACCCCGTCACCGGCTCCGCCGCCGCCGCCGCGAACTACTCGTTCGACTACGCGCCCGGCACCCTCTCCGTCACCCCTGCCCCGCTCGTCGTTCGCGCCGACAGCTTCACCCGCTTCTTCGGCGACGCCAACCCGACGCTCACCTACGGCGTCACCGGCCTCAAAAACGGCGACACCGCCGACGGCAGGTTCGTCGTCTCCCTCCTCGGCACCGTCGCCACCGCCAACACCTCCGTGGGCAACTACGGCATCCTCTTCGACGGTTTCGACGTCCCTGGAGACAACTACGCCGCGAGCTTCCAAAACGGCACCCTGACCATCTCCCCCCGCCCGCTCACCATCACCGCCAACAACACCTCCCGCACCTACGGCTCGGGCAACCCAAGCTTCAGCGCCAGCTTCAGCGGCCTCGCCTCCTTCCACACCTCGGCCTCCATCCCCAACCTCCAGTTCTCCACCCCCGCCACCTCCGGCTCCGATACCGGCGCCTACCCCATCACGCCTTTCGGCGCCACCACGTCAAACTACGCCATCACCTACCAGCCGGGCGTCCTCACCGTTGATCCCGCCACGCTCACCGTGATCGTAAACCCCGCGAGCCGCCTCTACGCCTCGACCAACCCCTCCTTCAGCACGACCTTCGTCGGCTTCGTGAATGGCGATGACGCCACCGTCCTCCAGAATGTCTCGCTCGGCACCACCGCCGTCCAAAGTTCCAACGTCGGCCGCTACCCGATCAACTACTCCGCCACCGCCCGGAACTACACCATCAACACCGCGCCCGGCGAGCTGCGCATCGACCCCGCCTTCATCGACGTGTCCGTGGGCACCGCCACCCGGGTTTACGGCGACCCCAATCCCGCGACCGCACCCGCCGGAGTGACCGGCCTCCTCCTCACCGACACCGTCGGCTCCGTGATCGGCTTCAGCAGCCCCGCCACCGCGAGCTCCCCCGTCGGCTCCTATTTCCTCACCGCCGAGAGCGTCTCGCCCAACTATCAGATCCGCAACCTCACCTCGGGTTTTCTCGAAATCACGCCCCGCCCGGTCACGATCACCTTCTTCGACGGGTCGCGCATCTACGGTCAAAGCAACCCCGCCTTCAGCTTCCAGCTCGGCGGCCGCGGCCTGGGAGGCGGCGACACCTTCGAGTCCGTCCTCACCGGCAACCCCGGCGTCACCACCGCCACCCCGCTTTCCAACGTCGGCTCCTACCCGATCACGCTCCGGCCGATCAACAACCCCAACTACGCCTTCACCACCGTCCCCGGCACCCTCAGCGTCACCCCGCGCCCGATTCAGGTCGCGGCCAACAACGCCGCTTACCGCGACGGAGACCCCTTGCCGGCCTTCTCCGTCAATATCATCGGCCTGCCCGGCGGCGTCACCACCGCCGACGCCTTCCCCGCGCTCACCTTCTCCACCGAGCCCTTCACCTCGTCCTTCACGCTCCCTTCGGGCGTCATCATTTTCCCGCCCATCTCGCTCAACCCCGCCAAACCGTCCGTCTCCTCGCTCATCAATCCGAACCTCGGCGACAACCCCAACTACACGGTCACCAGCGTCACCCCCGGCGTGCTCACCCAGACGCGCAATTCCACCGACAACGAAGTCGCCATCGCGCTCACCCCGCCCGTGGCCGTCGTAAAGCCGCCCCTCGCCCCCGCCGAGATCTGGGCCCAAGGCTCCAGCTTCGGCCTCCCCCCCGCCGCCAACGGCACCCTCCTCAGCCTGATCAAGAACCAGCTCGCGTTCGCCGTGGCCGTCGGCGAGACCGAGATGCTCAGAACTTTACTGGGCGACGATTACGCCGAACTGACCAAGGATGGGGTCACCGAGGCGGCTCTCATCGCCGCCGTCGCCGGCTTCCACAACGACAAGGCCAAGCAGGCCATTATCCTGCCCGCCCTGCTCGAATACGTTACCCAGTTGGCGGCCCCCGATGCGAAATTGTCCGCCACCGACAAACAAATCCTCGATGCCGTCGCCCCCTTCGTCGCCAAGGCGCGCGACGAGGTCGTGTCCAACGTGGAAGCGGCAAAAAACCAGTGGTTTGCCGAACGACAAGCCGCCGCCGATGCGGCGCCGATCGCGCTCGTTAGCGATTACACCCCGATCTATCCGCCCTATAACGAATTTCTTAAAATCGCCACCGAGGACGCGATCGCGCGGAGAATCAGCAACATCAACCTTGGCGCCGGTCTCGGCGGCGCGGCGGGCGGTGCGTTGGTTGGTGCCGGAACCCTGAGCGCGGTTTACACCTTCACGGCCGTCAAGTCGGTGGTCTTCATGAGTAAATCAAGCGCCGGTTTGACGGCAGGTCTGTCGGCCGGCGCCGGCACAGGCGCCGCGGCCGCCATCGTGTTTGTCGCCGCCTCGGCCGGCATCGTCGCCGGCACCGCTCAGACGATCACGGCCGCCGTGGCGGAGAACCGCTACAACGAGCTCCTCGAGCAAAAAGGCCAGCCCGTGAACCTGACCGGCTTCAACACCGGCGAAAAGTCCAAGGGCCTGATCGCCGCCGCCCTGCTCGGCATGATGAGCGGCGGGGTCAGCCTCCCGCCCCCCCGCTAAACCCCGCCTCGAGCCAACCCAATCGCCTCCCGCTCCATGCGCTCTCTCTTTCTCGCCTCCCTCACCGCCGCCACCTTCGCCGCCTCCGGCGCGCTGGCCCAAACCCAGCCCGCCGCCGCCGCTTCGCCCGCTCCGTCCACCGACGCCGCGACCGCCGTGCTCAAGGCCGGCTCCCTGCCCGACGAATTCGTCGTCCTCGGCCAACTCAAAGGCATCGTCGTCCTGCCGGATGCTTCGCGTGTCACCAAGGGCCCCTTCACCGGCCGCCCCGGCTTCGACGCCTCGCAGACACCCCTGGTCCCGGCCGACAGCGCCGCCGCCTTCGAGACCGGCTTCATCGGCCAGCCCGCCTCGCAAGCCTCCCTCCAGCGCATCGCCACCGCACTCAACCTCACCCTCCAGCAGCAAGGCTACCCCTTCGTCTCCGCCTACCTCCCGCCCCAGAACATCACCGCCGGCTGGGTGCAGGTCGTCGTGCAGCTCTCCGTCGCCGCGCCCACCCGCGTCGAGGGCGCGAAACACTTCTCCCCCGACCACTACCTCTCCGCCCTCCGCCAGCAGCCCGGCCAGCCCATCAACACCGCCGACCTCAAGGCCGACCTCGACTGGCTCAACCGCAATTCCTTCCACCAGGTCACCGTCGTCGCCGAGCCCGGCAAAGAGCCCGGCACCACCGCCCTCGTGCTCCGCGCCGCCGAGCGTTTCCCCGTGCGCTTCACCGCCGGCTACAACAACACCGGCTCCGCCGTCAGCCGCGAGGACCGCGTTACCGCCGGCCTCACCTGGGGCAACGCCTTCGGCCTCGGCCACCAGCTCGGCTACCAGCTCTCCGCCAGCCCCGATTTCGAAACCACCGTCGCCCACTCCGGCGACTACGTCTTCGACCTCCCCTGGCGCCACACCGTCCGCCTGCTCGGCGCCTATTCCGAACTGACCGGCCGCGTCGCCGCCCCGCTCACCCTCTCCGGAACGTCCTGGCAACTCGGCCTCCGCTACGAGATCCCCCTCGCCGCCCCCGCCGCCAACTTCACCCACTCCCTCTCCTTCGGCACCGATTTCAAGGCCAGCGACAACAACCTCGAATTCGCCCTCATCCCGGTCACCGACAACCTCACCCACATCACCCAGTTCAACGCGTCCTACGAAGCCACCCGCACCGACGCCACCGGCAGCACCTCGCTCCTCCTCAACCTAGTCGCCAGCCCCGGCAACCTCGGCGCCCACAACAAGGAGCAGTATTTCAACATCAGCCGCGCCGGCGCCGAGCCCGACTACGCCTATGCCACGCTCAATGTCTCCCGCTCGCAAAAACTCCCGCTCAGCCTCACCTGGAGCCCCCGCGCCCAGTTCCAAATCGCCAGCGGCAACCTCCTCGGCAGCGAGCAAATGGCCGGCGGCGGCAGCAACTCCGTTCGCGGCTACGAAGAGGGTGAAGCCTTTGGCGACAACGGCGTCCTCCTCAGCCACGAACTCGCCCTACCCTCCTTCGCCGTCGCCCGCCGCCTGGGCCTCGAAAACCTCGCCGACTCCCTGAGCTTTTTCGCCTTCCAAGACTACGCCCACCTCAGCGCCGCCGATCCCCTCCCGGGCGAAAATTCGGTGGATTTACACAGCGTAGGCGCGGGCCTTCGTTACCAGGCAAGCGCCCACCTCAGCGTGAACTTCACCTACGGCTGGCAACTCCTCGACTCCGGCCTCAGCCGCGAGGGCGAAAATTCCCGCGGCCACATCTCCGTCCAGGCCTCGTTCTAGCCGCCAAATACGCCAATTTTTTGGCCACACGGTGGACGGGCGGGTCCATCCGCCCGTGAACTGGCCGGTCACCAGAAGGCAGCGCGCACAGCGACGCGCGTGCCCACCCGTATAGTCCAAATGCAAACGGGGTTTGGTATCATCCGGACGTGTAGCCGCAAAAGAACGCAGAGAACGTAAAAGCACACTGACAGAAAAACTTTTCTTTGTGCTCTTTGCGTTCTCTCGCGGCAAAAACTCCGTCGGTTTTATCTCGGCTACAATTTTGCTGGGAATCCTCAATCGCCCTTCACGCCGCGTCCGCATTTCGCGCCCTTTTGTGTTTCTCGTGACCAATCCCGCCTTGGAATCGTTTTCCCCACCCGCCCGTAACATGGGCAGCCCCCGGCCCCGACCGTTCCCTCCGCCTCGCCGACCTCCAAACCGGCCGAGCCGTCTGCTACGTGGGCGTAAGCCAACCCGCGCGCGAGGCCGTTTAAGAACGCGCAAGAGGATGATGCGGCGAGGGTGATCGTAAGCTTTCGGTTACTCACCTTGGTAATTCTTCGACATTCCAGTTCGAGCAGACCAAAAAATCCGAATGAACACCTCCTCGACTCCCTCCCCAAAAAAATGCGGCTGCGGCAAGACTGCCAACCCTCAAGGCCACTGCGACGGCTCGCACGCCAAGCCGGACCCCAAGAAGTGCGGCTGCGGCAAGACCCAAAACCCCAAAGGCCATTGCGATGGCTCACACGCCAAGTAAGCGACACCGGATCGGATAAGGGACAGGTTAAAACACGACTCCGGCCTCAGCCGCGAAGGCGAAAACTCCCGCGGCCACATCTCCGTCCAGGCCTCGTTCTAAAGCTTGCTCGCGGCTAGTCGCTTCGAGGGCGGTGTGACTTTAACCGCAACCTCGGTGACGTGAAGGAATGTGCTCGAGCAGCACATGTCCTTTCCCGCAACGAAGCTCGCGGTCAAAAGCGCCTTTCAGAATGAAAACGCCACCTCCGGATTCCTTCGGGCAACCCCGTCCATCCGCAGTCCGCCCGTTTTTTCATTCGTCATTCCCCATTCGTCATTCGTCATTTGGTGACGTCCCGCCGCCGCGTGCCTTCCTCCACCATGTCCCTCGCCGACACCTACTACGCCGACTCCCTCGCCCTGCTCGCCCGCGCCCGGGAGAAAAACGCCGCCACCCTCGCCGCCCTCGCGCCCGTCATCGGCGCCTCCATCGCCGCCGGCGGCGTCCTCCACACTTTCGGCTCCGGCCACTCCGAGATGATCGCCCGCGAGATCATCGGCCGCGCCGGCGGCCTGATGCCCGTCACCGGCCTCTTCGACCCCGGCTACGGGTTTTCGGAAAACGTCGTCGGCTACGGCACCCGCCTCGCCCAGCGCCACGATCACCACTACCGCCTCCGCCCCGGCGAGACCATCATCGTCATCTCCAACTCCGGCAAAAACTCCTCCCCCATCGAGGTCGCCCTCTACGCCAAACAAAAAGGCCTCACCGTCGTAGGACTCACCTCGCTCGCCATGAGCACCACCGCTGCCACCGTCCACCCCGGCGGCAAAAACCTCCACGCCATCGCCGACCACACCCTCGATAACTTAGGTGTCCCGGGCGACGCCATCACCGAGGTCTCCCCCGGCCTCTTCGCCGGCCCCACCTCCACCCTCGTCGGCTGCACCCTCCTCAACCTTCTCATGATCGCCGTCCTCGAATGGCTCCGCGATCACGGCCACCCCCTCCCGCTCGTTCGCAGTCAAAACCTCCCCGGCGGTATGGAGGCCAACATCGAGCTCTCCCAAAAGTATCGCACCCGCCTCAGCAAACTCATCGGCTGAGTTGTTAACCTCGCCCCGCGCCGCGCCGTCCCCATGGCGCGCCCCCTGCTTCCCTTCCTACCCAAAACACATCACCCATGTCGCGCGCCACCCCCGCCAAACCCGCTAAGAAAAGCTCCACCGTTTACTTCGCCGGCGAGCTCTTCTCCGCCAAGCATCTCATCGGTAATGCCTACCTCGCCGAGGCCATTCAGGCCGCGTCGCACGGGCGCTACCTCTGCCGCCTCCCGCAGGACTTCGAGCTGCGCGGCACACATCCCCAACTCATCCGCGACAAGGATATCCGCAGCCTGCTCGACTGCGACTTCGCCCTCTTCAACTTCGACGGCCCCGAGCTCGATAGCGGCACCGTGGTTGAATTCATGTTCGCCAAGTTCGCCGATATCCCGTCCGTCATCCTGCGCAGCGATTTTCGCTCCGCCGGCGACCAACCGGGTGGCGATCCGTGGAACCTGATGGCCAGCTTTTACCCGCGCACCGTCTCCGTGCCGGTCAATAGCATGGCCCTCTACAAAAAAGCCCACGCCGCCGCCCGCCGCGCCGGCCTCGATGACCTTGTTCGTCTCGCCGGCCAGCACAGTTCCGCCACCGCCCAGCGCATGTGCGAACAGATCGCCACCCTCGCCGTGCGCGGCTTTGATCGCGTCGCCAAACAGGAGCCCGCCATGCCCAAATACGTCCGCGAGGAGGTTTACAACTGGCTCGCCCTCATGCCCGCCTTCCGCGGCGACCCCAAAAAACTCCGCAAAGAATTCGAAACGCTCCTCGAACATAAAGTCAGCAAAGACCTGCTCTGAAGCATCGCGTTTATCAGTCATTGGCCCGCCTCGGGTCTCAGGCTTCAGGTCTCAAATCTCAGGTTTCAGGCCTCCGTCTTCCCCCCATGCTCCACATCCTCCAGCACCCGCTCGCCGACCACGCGATTACCCACCTTCGCGACCGCACCACCAAGCCCGCGACCTTCCGCACCCTCTCGCACCAGCTCGGCCTGCTGCTCGCCCTTGACGCCACGCGCGATCTCCCCACCCGTAGTCACGCGGTGAATACACCGCTGGAACCCCACACCGGCAAAATCCTCGCCGAGGGATTGATCGTGGTGCCCATTCTTCGCGCCGGCCTCGGCATGGTGCAGCCTTACCTCGACCTGTTCCCCGAGGTCTCCGTCGGCTACGTCGGCCTCGAGCGCGACCACCAGACCGCCGTCGCCCGCAGCTATTACTGCAAACTCCCTCCGCTCGCCGGCAAACGCGTGCTCTGCGTGGACCCCATGCTCGCCACTGGCGGCAGCGCGGTGCAGGCCCTCGACCTGCTGCGCGAAGCGGGCGCGACCGAACTCAGCTTGGTTGTCATCGTCGCCTCGCCGGAGGGCGTCGCCGCCGTGGAGAAAGCCCACCCGTCCGTCCCGATTTTCACCGCCGCCCTCGACCGCGAGTTGAACGCCAAAAAATACATCCTCCCCGGCCTCGGCGATTTCGGCGACCGCCTCTACGGCACCTGAGCACCACTGATAAGGTAACCGATTCGGTTGCTTTGCGCGTTACGTTCCGGAAGGCGGGACGCGACCACCTACCTGACTCGTCTGATTTAAGCGTCCCCGCGCCGGTTGTTCGCCGTTCCTGCGGATTCTTACTCTCCGCTTGGACAAAGCGCCCCCCGCCAGCAAAGTAACGCGTGCATCCGCTTCTCCTCGCCGCCATCGCCCTTGCCGTCTGCTGCGCAGTGTTCACTGCGTTTCTCCGTGTCGCCCGCCGGCTGGATAACTACGGCATCGTGGACATTGTCTGGAGCTACGCCTTCGGCCTCGTCGCCCTCCTTTACGCCGCGCTCGCCTCCGGTTGGGCCCCGCGCCGCTGGCTCGTCGCCGCCCTTGTCACCGCCTGGAGTCTCCGCCTCGGAACCTACCTCTACCGTCGCGTCATGGGCCACCACCCCGAGGAAGATGGTCGCTACAAGGAAATGCGCACCCGCTGGGCCGCCAATTTCAACTGGGAGATGTTCAAGTTCTACCAGTTCCAGGCTGTCTCCGTAGTCATCCTCGCCACGCCGTTTCTGCTGGCTCTCGGCCGCCCCGAGTCCGCATTCACCGCGCTCGACTACGCCGCCCTTGCCCTGTTCGCAGTCTCCATCGCCGGCGAATCCCTCGCCGACGCCCAGCTCTCCACCTTCAAAAAAGACCCGGCCAACAAGGGCAAAGTCTGCGACCGCGGCCTCTGGTCGGCGAGCCGCCACCCCAACTACTTTTTCGTGTGGCTCACCTGGGTGAGCTTCGCCCTCTTCGCCCTGCCCGCCGCCTGGGGTTGGCTCGGCCTCATCGCCCCTGCCGCCATCCTCTACCTGCTCCTCTTCGTCACCGGCATTCCCATGACCGAGGAGCAGTCCCTCCGCTCCCGCGGCGACGCCTACCGGGCCTACCAGCAACGCGTCTCCCCTTTCGTTCCGTGGTTCCCCAAAAAAACCTCCTCCCCTTCTCCGTGATCTCCGTGCTCTCCGTGGTTCAACTAACATGATCGACTCCCTCCTCGAAAAAAACCTCCTCCCCGACTGGCTCATCCGCATCGGCATCCGCCGTCTGCTCGCCCAGCGTATCCGCGAAGAGACACCCCGCTACGACCGCGCCGCCTATGTCGCCGACCTCAAAACCCGCGGCCTCGCCGAGCAGACCGCCGCCGCCAACGAGCAACACTACGAGGTCGCCACGCCTTTCTACCAATACTGCCTCGGCAAACGCCTCAAATACTCCGGCTGCCTCTACCCGACCGGCAAGGAGACCCTCGACGAGGCCGAGGAGCTCATGCTCGCCCTCTACGCCGAGCGCGCCCAGCTCGCCGACGGCCAGCACATCCTCGAGCTCGGCTGCGGCTGGGGCTCCCTCTGCCTCTACAACGCCGCCCGCTTCCCCAACGCGCAGATCACCGCCATCTCCAACTCCCGCACCCAAAAGGAGCACATTGACACCGAGGCCCGCAAACGCGGCCTCACCAACCTCCGCATCATCACCTGCGATATCAACGCCTTCGACATCGCCCCCGCCCAGTTTGATCGCGTCGTCTCGGTCGAGATGTTCGAACACCTCAAAAACTACCAGCTGCTCTTCAAAAACATCGCCCGCTGGCTCAAGCCCGGCGGCCTGCTCTTCACCCACATCTTCACCCACCACGCCTTCAGCTACCACTTCGTCGCCCGCGACTCCACCGACTGGATGAGCCGCTACTTTTTCACCGGCGGCCAGATGCCCGCCCACGACTTGTTCATGCAGTTTCAGGACGACCTCAAACTCGTGCAGGACTGGAAGGTCAACGGCCGCCACTACCAGCAGACCGCCGAGCACTGGCTCAAAAACATGGACGCCCACCGCGAAGAGATCATGCCTCTTTTCCGCGACACCTACGGCCCCTATCAGGCGGTCAAATGGTGGGCCTACTGGCGCACCTTCTACATGTCCTGCGCCGAGCTCTGGGGCTACAAAAACGGCGAGGAGTGGCTCGTCAGCCATTACCTCTTCAGCAAGCCGTAGCGGCCACCTCCTATTCGGTCCCTGGGAAAACTTGCGCCAACCCCGGTTCCTCCCGCCGCACGCTTCGAGCCTGCATTCGGGTCGAACCGAAGCCCGTGCCACGCTTCGTTGC
>JAIYBI010000477.1 GCA_027488595.1 Opitutaceae bacterium
CATCCATCACCACGAGGTCGCCATCGAAGCGGGTCGCGAGCCGGGCCTGGCTGTCGTTGAACCCGTTGAAAAAGCCGAGCTGCATGAACATCACGACGACCGCGAAGCCTAGCGCGGCCAGGGCGATGGCGAGCCGTCTTTTGCGGTGGGTGAGCATGTGCCACGCGATGTTCACGCGGGCGGAGCCGCCGGGGGATTTTGCGCCGGGGGTCATGGGCTAGAAGAGCTCCGCCGGGTCGGCGCGGCGGACGCGGCGCAGGGCCAGCAGGCAGGAACCGATGCAGACGCCGAGCAGCAGGCCGGCGACATCGAGCGCCAGCGACGGAGTGACGCGGGTCGGCAGGCGGCTGAGGGCGAACACCAGGTGAAACACGAACGCGGCGATGAGCAGGGCGGCCGCATATCCAAAATCCCCATACAGAAGCGCCTGTGCGATGCCGATGCGGTGAATGAAACCGTTGGCGAGGCCCATCGCCTTCATGGTGGCGTATTCGGGCAGGCGGGTGGTGATCTCGGTCGAGAGCACTTGGAAGAGGATGACGCTGCCGGCGGCGAGCGCCACGAAGACCCCGAGCTTAAACACGATGCCGACCGGCTTCACCGCGACAAAGTAGTCCTGGTCGCCCCGGATCAACTCCTCGCGGGTGAGGGCGCGGGTGTCGGCGGGGAGGATGGCGCGCAAGGCCGCCACGACGCGGCGCGGATCGGTGCCGGGCGTGACCTGGATCAGGCCGAGGCTCGGGTTGGCCGTGACGCCCCGGGCGACGCGATCAAGGGCGTTGCGGCTGAGGGCGGCCGCGCCCTCGGAAAACATGGACATGCCCTGGGTGAATTGGCCGGCGACCACGAGACGCTTGCCATTGATCTCGGCGGGGGCGCCGGTGGAGAGGTCGCCGAAATCAGCGATGGAGAAGGCGTCCATGAGCACGGCCTCGCCGCCCCGCAGCGCGGTCGCGCCGGCGCGAAGGCCCGGGTTGGTGAACCAATGCGGCTCGCCCGGCACGCCCAGCAACATGATGGGGAAAGTGCGGTCGGTGGCGGTGTTTCGCCAAGCGGCGTTGACGAGGTAAAATGCGCTGGTGTCCGCCACGCCGGCGACGGAGCGGGCCTGGGCGAGGCGGATGGGGTCGAGTTTGCCGGGGGCGGCGACGGATTGGTAGCGGTCGGAAACGAGTGCGACGTCGAAGGCGAGGTCGGCGTAAACAAGGGTCGAACCGCGGCGCGCGGCATCGAGAAAGCCGAGCTGGATAAAGACCAGCAGCACGGCGAAACCGATGCCGCCGGTGGCGGTCAAGGTGTGGCGGCGATTATGCAGCAGATTGCACCATGCGACGTGGAGGTAGGTCGGCATGGCGGGCGGACAGGCGGGGAGCGCGGGACGCGAATTACGGCTTGATGGTCACGTTGACCTCCATGCCGATGAAGCGGTCGGCGGGCTCGGGTTTATCCAGCTCGACCCAGACCTGGGCGACCTTGCCGGTGCCGGATACGATGCGCCCGATCTGGGTGACGCGACCGGTGACGGCGGCCTCGCCGAGGGCGTCGTGTTTGACCTCGCAGCGTGCGCCGGTGCGGAGGCGGCCCAGCTCGCCCTCGAAGACCTCGGCGAGCACGACCATGCGCGACGTGTCGGCGAGTTTGATGTTGAACGCGCCGGCGCGCGCGCCGCTGGAGCCCGATACCTCCAGCACGGTGCCGGCGATGGGTGAGGGCAGGGTGAGGGCGTCGAATCTTTTCTGTGCGACGGTGAGCTGGATGGTGGCGCGCTCGAGGGAGTTGGCGGTGCGGCTGAGCGTGCCGGTGAGAGCGGCTTTGGCTTCTTCGAGCTGGTTGGTGGCGGACTCGGCCTGTTGTTTACGCTGCTCCAGCTCGGGCGGAGAGATGGCGGACTCGTTCAAGGCGGTGTAGCGCTCGAGGCGCTCCTTCGCGAGGGCGTGGTTGCTGGTGGCCTGGCGCAAGGCGAGCTCGCGGGAGCGGAGGGTGGGAGGGTTCGTCTCCTCGGTCTCGCGCAGGGCGTTTTTGGCCATGCGGAGTTCCAGTTCGGCGAAACCCCGGTCGGCGAAACGCACGAGGGGCTGGCCGGCGGTGACCTTGGCCCCGGCGGTGACGAGCACGGCGTCAATGGTCTCCCCGGCGGAGGCGCCGAGCTCGATCACGCCGTCGGCGGGTTGTATACGGCCCAGCGCACCGATGGTGCGGGCCGGGTCGGCGCGGAGGGCGGCGGGGCAGGCGAGCAGCAGGCTAATGAGAAGGGCGGCGGAGCAGCGGCGGAAGAAAGGGACGGGCATGGCGGTGGGGCGGACGGAGACTTTACGGGAGCTGCGGCGGGGCGGAGAGGGCGTCGAGGGCGAGCGAGTAGGCATCGGCGTTGCGCTCAACCAAGGTGCCGGTGACGAGACGGAGCTGGACGAGCGCGCTGAAGTAGGCGCGGGCGGATTGGATCTCGGCGGCGCGGGCGTCGTAGTAGCGATCCTGATTCTGCACCAAGGTGGAGAGCGTCGTTTCGCCCTTGGTGAACTTGTTGCGCTGGCTCTCCACCACGCGGGCGAAGGCGGCGCTGGTCTCGGCGGCGAAGGCGTTTTGCGCGGCGGCGGAGGACAGGGCCTCGGCGGCTACGGCGACAGTGGCGGCGATGGCGTTGCGCGACTCGATGGAGCCGGTCTCGGCCTCGCGCAAAGCGGCCTCGCGCCGGCGGTAGTCACCACGTGCGGCATGGTTCAGCACGGGCCACTCGATGTTGAGGGCGGCGGTGAGGTTGTAGCCATCGAGATCGCTCTCGGCGGCCTTCCGCATGGAATCGTAGCCGGTGCCGGGGGCGGAGCCGCTGAGGGCGGCGCGGACATCGAGGTCAACGCGGGTGCGGCGGGCGTTGCGGGCGCGGCGAAGGAAGGTTTGTTCGACTTCCTCGTTGAGGCGGAGGGCGGCGTGGTCGCCGCGTTTTTCGAGGGCGAGAGTGGCGAGGGCGCGGTGGTTTTCGGGCGACCAGTCCACGGCGGCGATGGAGGGAAAACTGTCGGCGGCAACGGGGGCGGCGAGGAGTTGGTCGGGCGAGAGGCCCATGTTGAAGCCGAGATCCTGGCGGGCCTCGAGCAACTCCTGCTCGGCGTTGAGGCGGGAGGATTTGCGGCGCAGCACGTCGGCGGTGGCCTCGTCGAGCAAGGCGGACTCGAGTTCGCCGCCCTTGAACTGGGTGCGGATGTTGTCGGAAAGGCGGGCGGCGCCGGCCTGCGCCTCGCGGGCGAGGGCAAGGCGCTGGGCGGCGGCGAGCACGCGCCAGTAGGCGGTGGACGTGCGGGCGACTTTGGCGGCGATTTCCTGGCGGGCCTGTTCGCGGCGGGCTTCGAGGCCAAGGGTGCCGGCGCGCAAATCGGCCTCGGTGGCATCGCGGCCGAAACCGCGGGCGAGGGGAATCTTGAAAGTGACGCCGACATCGGAACGGGTGAGTCCGGAACCGGTGCCGATGTTGGTTTCCTCGGTCTGCAACGCGGCGCTGGGGATGATGGTGACGCCGTTGCCGAGTTTACGTGCGACGCCGATGGTCTCGGTGGCGCGGTCGGTGCGGGCGAAGTCGGGCAGGGCGGGCACCGGGGGCGGAGGGTTGATGGCGTCGCGGCGGGTCGAGGCCTGCAACTGGGCGAAGGCGATCCAATCGAAGGTGCCCTTGGCGATTTCCCGCGTGCCCTTGGCCTGCTCGACGCGCTGGCGTTCCGCCTCGACGGCGGGGTTGTCGGCGAGGGTGCGGGCGACGGCGTCTGCGAGGGTGATCGCGGGCCAGGGCGTTTCAGCGGCCTTTGCGGGGGACCATGCAAGGGCGCTCAGGATGACGGCGGCTGGGCAAAGAAGGCGGCGCGGGCGGAACGTCGGCATTGGCATGGGTGGTGGGTATGATTTGAAACGGTGTGATTGCGGCGAGCGTCAATTTGCCGCCTCGGGGGCGGGGCGTTCGATCCGTGTGACGCAGCCGCGCCGGTCGAAGTGGTAACCGACCCCGGCCCACCAGAGCACGGTGCGGCCGATTGTGGCGAGAAAGGCACCGGCTTGGAGGGCGCGGACCCAAGGCAAGCGAATGAGGAAGAGGCCGCGCCGCGCGATCGGGGCGGTGCCGGAGGCCCAGGCGGCGGCGGCCCAATCGGCGGCGGCAAGCAGCAGGCCTGCGCCAAATCCCCAGCGGAGCAGGTCGCCCGGCGTGGCCCCGAAGGCGAGCACGAGCGGCGCGGCGAGCGTCAATGCCCACGCCGATGCGGCGGCGAGGTGGCCTGCGCCAACGAGAGCCCAGGTGAAGCGCTCGTAGGCTTTGAGGTTGAGCAACTGGCGCGCATACCAGCGCCGGGCGGCGGCGCCGGAGGCAAAGGTGTC
>JAIYBI010000186.1 GCA_027488595.1 Opitutaceae bacterium
CTCGTTGGCGGTGTAGCCGGTGAGGTTGGAGAACCCGGCGTTCACCCATTCGATCACGCCCTCGTGGTTGGTGATCATCCAGCCGACGGGAGACGCCTCCAGCGCGGTGTGAATGAGGCGCACCTGGGCGTCGGCGCGGCGGCGGGCAGTCTCGCGATCAAAATTATCCAGGGCGAAGCTTACATCGTGCGCCATCTCCACGACCAGGTGGCGGATATCGGCATCGAAGGAGTGGGGCGACTCGGCATAAAGGGTCAGGCAGCCGACAGCGCGACCACTGCGGGTGAGCGGGACGGAGGCGCAACTGCCCCAATTGTAGCGTGCGGCTCGCTCCAGCCAAGGCACGGTCAGGGAATCGTTTCGAAAGTCTTGGCACCAGACGGGGCGGTTTTCCCTGATGGCGGTGCCGACGGGGCCGTTGCCGAAAGGATCATCGGCGTTAACGGAAATCTGGATACCCTCGATGTAGGCCGTGCCATCCCCCTGGGCGGCGACCGGGTTCACGCGGCCCGAGGCGAGGTCCACCATACCGACCCACGCGAGCTTCATGCCGCCGAACTGCACCGCGTCGCGGCAGATTTGGGCAAAGAGATCGGTCTCGCTGGTGGAGCGCACGATGGCCTGATTGCACTGGCTGAGCACGGTGTAGAGGCGGGAGAGGCGCTGGACGTGCTGCTCGGCGTGTTTCCGAGCGGTGATATCGGTGTGGGTGCCGAGCATGCGCAAGGGGCGGCCATCGGGGCTGTGCGAGACGACCTTGCCAATGGAGAGAATCCATTTCCAGCCGCCCTCGCGGGTGCGTTGACGAAACTCGACGCGGTAGTCGGGCACCCTGCCGGCGAGCAATTCGGCGTAGATCTTCTGGGTGGAAATGCGATCGTCCGGGTGAAGTTGTTCGAGCCAATCCTGAATGGTAAGGCGAAATGTGGCCGGATCGTAGCCCAGCATGGTGGCGTATTCGGGGCTGACGGTGGCCTCGCCGCTTTGCAGATTGAGATCGTAGAGGCCCTGCTCGGTGGCGGCGAGCGCGAGGCGCAGGCGCTCCTCGCTGGCGCGCAGCTTCCCGGCGGCGATCACCTCGTGCCGAAGGGTGCGAAGCGCCTCCCGGCGGCGCAGAAGTGTGCCGCCGATCACGAGGGCAAAAAGCAATGCGGCGGTGAGCGCGATGATTTCCCACCGGCGGGCCTGCAGTGGCGCGGTGACCTCGTCCTCGTCAATACGGGCGACGAGATACCAGGGGGAGTCGGGCACGGAAAGAATGGCGGCGATCGCCGGCACTCCCCGGTAGTCGCGCCCGTGCACGATGCCGGTTTTGCCGAGGACGGCCTGCACGGCGGGTCTATTGGTATCTGATAAAGGGATACGAAGCTGAAGGGCGGCGGCGGGATCGAAGCGCAGTGGATTGAGGAAAAGCGCCGCGTCGCCATCGCGCCGCACCAGGAGGCACTCGGAAGTGGAGCTGGGCACGGGCCATTTTTCCAGGAGCGGGAAAAGGTAGTCGGCCGGGTTCATGCGCAGAATCAGCGCGCCAATCACGCGCGAAGGATTATCGGGTGCCGAAATCGGGGCAACGAAACCGAAGCCGAGCCGGCCGGAACCATCAAGGGCATGAAGATCAACGGGGTTGATGACGCCGCTGCGGATGGCGCTGCGGGCGGCGGCGAGTTCGGTTTCGTTCGCGGCGGGCTGCGTTGCGGGCAGAAGCAGACGGGGGCGGGCATCGGCGTCCAGCACGGTGATTTCGTAGGCGTGGCTGCTCTGGGTGTCGCCCAGCGCTGCGAGCAAAGCGGCGCGGTGGTCCGGCTGTTCGGGGGCGCGCAGGAACTTGTCAACCAGCCCGGAAAAGGCGGGGTTGCGGCGGTAAAAGGCGGCGTCGCTGAACCGCTCCCGGCGCCAGCCGGCGAGTTCGCTGACCTTGCCCTCGGCGAGTGCGGTCAGCTCGCGCTCGGCGGCGGCGCGATACTCGGCGGCGCGGCTGTAGTAGTAGAGGCTGCCCAGGATGACGATGATGACCGCGAGGGTTGCGCCCAGAATGAGCCAACCAAACCAGGAACGGCCCGCCTGCGCGCCGGGTGTCGCCGAATCAGCGGCTGAGCCCTGACCGGACCCGGCTGGGGGATGAGGAACGGTGGTCATACGGAGTGATTCGCGTGAGGGTCGGTGCCGTTCGTAAAAAGGGGACGGTTGGTGAGTTGAGCGTCGAAAAGAAGGCCGGTCTGGAGACCGACTGTAGCGCGGCGATCCGGCAGGGCAAGAAAGGGCTGGGCCGGACCTGCGCATATCTTGCCAAGCTCGACGTGTGAATTGAGACAAGCTGGCCAAAATGTGCCTGTTGTCGGTTAATTTGGACCATGAACAGCGTGATGACCCCGGTTGTCCCAAGTCCGCCGCCGAGTGCGTCGCGCCGGAAAGGCGGGGTGCGTCCGGTTTGCAAACACTGCGGGGCGCCGGTGCCGGATCGAGTGGCTGTGACGTCCGGCGGAGGAGAGCGGGATGACGGAAGGTTTTGCTGCGCGGGTTGCGCCTATGTGTATCGGCTGATCCATGACGAAGGATTGGAGGGGTTTTACGAAATCAAGGACTCGGCGATCCCGCCGGTGGACGCGGCGCTGGCGGCGGACGGTGCGTGGGGTTGGCTGCGGGAGGCGCAGACGGCGGCGGAGGCTGCGGTGCCGACCGGTGGCGCGGGGCGTGCGGCGGAATTGATCCTCGGGGTGCAAGGGCTCTCCTGCGCGGCGTGCGTGTGGTTGATCGAACGTCTGCATTCCCGGCAGCCCGGGGCGGGACGCATCGAGGTCAACGCGTTGACCGGCCGGGCCCGGCTGGTGTGGGCGGCGGGTTCAGGTTTCGACGCGGTGGAGTTGGCCCGCACTCTGCAACGCTTCAACTACGTGCTCGGTGCGGCCGGTGCGGAGGAAGGCGGCAAGGCGGCGGCGGGCCGCGCGGGCGAGCCCGAGGGGCGGGCGCTGGCGCGAAGGGTCGGCCTGTGCGCGGCGTTTGCGATGAACGTGATGTTGTTCACCCTGCCGGCGTATTTCGGGCTGGCGACGGGCGAGCGCTTCACGCGGCTCTTCGAGACCCTGGCGATGGCCTTCGCGACGCTGAGTCTGCTGGCGGGTGGCGGGTTTTTCCTCGGTCGGGCATGGCGGGCGCTGCGCGAGCGGATGGTGCACCTCGATCTGCCCATCGCGTTGGGAATCGTCGGTGCTTATGCCGGCTCGGTTTATGGCTGGGCGACGGCGAATCCCGAAAACCAGTATTTCGATTTCGTGAGCGGGTTCATCCTGTTGATGCTGGTCGGGCGCTGGGCGCAAGTGGCGGCGGTGGAGCGCAACCAGCGCCGCCTGTTGCGCAGCCAACCAGTGGCCGAGCGGGTGCGGGTTTGGCGCGGCGAAGGCTGGATCGAGGTCGCGCCGGAGAGCCTCGCGGTCGGCGAACGCATCGTGGTGGCGGGTGGACAATTCGTGCCGGTGGAGGGCGTGCTGGCCGAGGCGGCGGGCAGCCCGGAGTTCAACCTCTCCTGGATCACGGGCGAGGCGGAGTCGCGAAGCTTTGAGGCGGGCCGGCGGGTGCCGGCGGGCGCGCGGTATCTCGGACCGGGCACGGCGGAGCTGCGGGTGACCTCGCCTTGGGCGGGGTCCTTGCTGGCGCAACTTGTGGCCCCGGTGCAGGTGGCGCGTAAACGGGAGCTCCTGCTGGAACGGGTCATTCAGATTTACCTGGTGGTGATCCTCACCACGGCGGCGGCGGCGGGCGCGGGTTGGTGGCTGGCGACGGCCGACGCGGCGCACACTGGCGCGGTGGTGATTTCGGTGCTGGTGGTGTCGTGCCCCTGCGCGCTCGGGCTGGCTTTCCCGCTCGCTGAAGAGTGGGCCTCGGTGGCGCTGCGACGGCGCGGAGTGTTTGTGCGTTCGGCGGACGTGTGGACACGATTGGGCGGCATCAAGCGCGTGGTTTTTGACAAGACCGGAACGCTCACCTTGGAAACGCCTGCGCTGCGAAACCCGGAGGTGCTGGATCAACTCGACGGTGAGATGCGCGCGGCGCTGCTGGCGCTGGTGCAGGACAACCCCCATCCGGTGGGGCGGGCTCTGCACGAGGCGCTGCTGTTGCGGGGTGCGGGAGCGGCACTGGGCGGAGTCGTGGAAGAGACGGTCGGACACGGTGTGCGTTTGGGGGAGTGGACGCTCGGCCGCGCGGAGTGGGCGGCGGAGTCGGCGGCGGGCGCGGGTCAATGGATGGGCGACGCGGTGCTGGCGCGGGCTGGCCGGGTGGTGGCGCGGTTTACCTTTGTGGATGCGGTGCGCACCGATGCGGCGGACGAAGTCGCGGCGCTGCGCGCGCGCGGCTTGGCGGTGGCGATTCTGAGCGGTGACGAACAGCTAAAAGTGGCGCGACTGGCGGCTGCGATCGGGGTGGGTGAGGCGGATGCGCTCGGCGGCCTCTCGCCGCAGGAAAAGGCCGCGTGGGTGGAAGCGCATGAACCGGCGGCTACGTTGATGCTGGGTGACGGCGCCAACGACAGCCTGGCCTTTGACCGCGCGGGTTGCCGGGGCACGCCGGTGCTCCACCGCGGCGTGCTTACGGAGAAAGCGGATTTCTACTACCTTGGTCGCGGAGTGGGCGGGGTGCGTCTGCTGCTGGAAGTGGATGCAATGCGGCGGAGCACGCAGATGGCGCTCCTGATTTTTATGATCGCCTATAATCTGGCGGCGGTCGGCCTCGCGGTGGCCGGCCTGATGAACCCGCTCTTCGCGGCGGTGCTGATGCCGCTGAGCTCGCTGGCGACGCTCGCGATCGTGGCGATGGGTATGAGGCGGGCGGGCGGGTAAGTGACGATGCGTTTGGCATCGCGGTTCGGATCGGACAACGGTCACGGATACCGTCGGAAAGGCCTGCCACTGATTCGGGCATAAAAAAAGCCGCGTCCATTGCGGACGCGGCTTTTGCCGGAGCAGGGGAGAGCGTTCGCGCTTATGCGACGCCGTCGGCGTAGCGGGTGATTTTGGTGAGGTTATAGGTCTCTTCTTCGCGACCGATTTTCACCTTCACGGATTCACCGGTCTTCTTTCCGAGCAGGGCCTGGCCGAGCGGAGTCTTGTAGGAGACGATATTCTGATCGGGCACGCTGTCCCACGCACCGAGGATGGTGTAGCGAACGGCCTTCTTGGTGGAGGCAACGGTGAGCTCAACGACGCTGCCCACGCCGACCTGATCGGTGCTGGCTTCCTTGAAGTCGGAGATGCGGGCGCGGCTGAGGTCTTTCTCGAGCTGGCCCTTTTGGGCCATGAGCACGGTCTGATCCTGCTTGGCCATCTTGTATTCGGAATTCTCCTTCAAGTCGCCGTGCTCGCGTGCGGTGGCGATGGCCTTGGAGTTGTCGGGAATCTTCTTGGAGACGATGGTCTCGTATTCCTCGCGCTTGCGCTCGTAGCTTTCGCGGGAAACGAGGAGCTGCTCCTCCTTGGAGTCGCCCTCGCCGGCGATGACGGACTGGATGGCGGGGAAGAGTTTGATGAAACGGGCGAGCAGGGACTTCTTGGTGAGGTCTTCGAAGCCTTGGTTAAGGAGGAGGGCGTTCGCGAGGTCGCGGGCGGTTTCGCCGTTGGCCGAGGCGAGCAGGTCGGGAATGAGCTCGGCGTCTTCGCTGAGGGCGTCACCGAGCGGGATGCGGCGGGCGGAGGCGGCCTGGAGTGCCTCGTAGTCAATGGCGTAGAAGATGGCGCTGAACAGGCGGGGCGAGATCATGTCGCCGAGGAGCTTGGAGAACTTCTTGGAGTGGCGGTTTTTGACGATCCAGTGAAGGACGGGCGCGCGAAGGTTCTGCTCGGCCATCCAGCGCTTGAAGGTGGTGGAGAGCTCGTCGCCGTGGCCGTTCTCGATGAGAAAATTAATGCACTCGGTGGTGAACTTGCCTTGGGAAACCTTGAGCAGGTTGATGATGATATCGCGGTGCTCAAGCGGGTGGGCTTCTTGAAGAAGCTCAAGGAAGGTGGACTGGAACTGGACCGGCAGTTTCTCGACGATGCCGGGAAGGTCGCGGACGTTGGAAACGAGGGAAGTCTGGGAAGGCTCCAGGGTGGCGGAGTCCACGCCGGCAAGTTTGGCGAGACGATCGCGGACGGCGGCGCCGTAGAGGCGCTCGGCGGCGTCGAGCTGGTTGCTGGTCTTCACCGCTTCGGTGACGGCGGTGAGGATGGCAGGGAGGTCGGCCTTGATGTCCTGTTTGCCGGCGGTGTCCACGAGCTTCTCGGCGAGAAGAATGCGGCGGCGGGCGGAGCGGGTGGAGTTGAAGGATTCGGTGAGTTCGTCCTCGGTGGAGACGGGGATGTCGCGAAGGAAGTAGCACTCGGTTTTCTTGACGGGGACGGCGATGCGCGGGTCTTTGGCGACGGCCTTCTTGGCGGTGGCCCACCACTTCTTGAACTTCTCCTCGCCGAGGACCTGGGCGAAAACGATCTCGAGCTCGATGGCGGTGGCGGCGTTGTTGGGGTAGGCGGCGAGGGCCTCGATGACGAGCTGGGCGGGGTTCTCGGCGATGAGCTTGGCAATCACGGTGGGCTCGGTCTCCTTGCGGACGAGGAGATGATTGGCGGGCAGCACGTCCAGGGTGGTCGCGCAAAAAGTGGGGTCCATGGACTGGCCCTTCTTGGTGGCGAAATCAATGATCAGGCGATGCGAGGCCTCGTCGTAGCTCTGGATTTGGCCGAAGCCCCAGCTGCGATGGACGCAGTAGGAACCGGCCTTCATCGCCTCAAGTTTGGCTTTGGCGGTCTTGAGAGACGGATTTTTGGCAATGAGCGAGGAGACGGCTTCGGGAGTCATAGCGTAGGTATTTACAGGCAGGATTGGTTATCTAAGCGGATGTAACGGCTAGGTGTCAACCGCCGTGGCGAGCTACCTACAAACGATAGGGTTCCTGCACAAACTCGTAGACCTGACCTGAGCGTTTTACGCGGCCCAATGACGGGAAAGCCATGTGAGTTCCCCAGACGCGCAGGCGATCCGCCGCTGCACGGTCGAACAGGCGGCGGCGGGTCGCGACCGCCAAGGCCGCGTCCGCGTCGTAGGCAAAGCGCCACTCCGGCCGGGCAAAGGTGATGGCATGGTGATGAGCCGCGTCGGCGAAGTTGAGCAACTGCTCGTCGCCCGAGGAAAACATCAATGCGAGGTGCCCCGGGGTGTGCCCCGCCGCATCAATCAACTCGATACCGTCGAGCAAGCGGTCGTTCGCTTCGACGAGGTGCCAGCGGTCCTTCAAGGCCCCGAGCGTCTTCTGTGCCCCTGCCACCGCTCCTGCGCGCCCCTCGGGCGGCACGGCCATGCCGGAAACATCCGGCGAGCTTCCGGTCCAGAAGGCGTGTTCGCGGCGGGACATAAAGTGCGTCGCATTCGCGAAGGTCGGCCGCCCCGTCTCGGGATTCACCAAACCGCCGAAGTGATCGCCGTGGGCGTGGGTGAGGATCACCGCAGTGATCTGCTCCGGACGGACGCCCGCCGAGGCCAGACTGGTGAGGAGGCGCCCGCCCAGAGGACCGAAGTTCTGCCCGCATCCGGTGTCCACCAGCACCAACTCCGACTTGGTGCGCACCAACAGCACGTTGAAGGGCACGTCCACTTGCGCGATCGGAAGCATCGCCTCATCCAGCGCCTTTGCCACCGCGCCGGGAGCCTCGCCGACACCGAAGGGCGACTGATCGGCGGGGGGAGTCATGCCGCCATCCTGAAGGGAGAGCGCCTCGAAGGCACCGATCTTGAAGCGGTAGAAGCCCGCCTGCGGCCCGGCCAGACTCGCGGGCCCGCTGCTCGCAGCCGCGCCCGTTGTCGGCACCGCTGCAACCGGCGCGTCCGCCGCCCGCAGCAGCGAAGCGCCCACGAGGGCGCCGCCACCAGCCAGGCCAAGAAAACCGAGCATTTCGCGACGCGTTAACACTTTTGAGAGGGATGGATTGGGACTCATGAGTCCAGCATGCTGATCCGCCTTCTTCGGGCAAACCCCACTCATAAAAATTTTCCCGAGCGGCCGGACCGCAACTCGAAGTCGTCGTCGCGGTCTCACCGCCCCGAAAGCGATCTGACGGTGTCACCCACTATGCGTTCGCCATTCGGGGAACCGCCTTGCAAGGTCAATTGGCACTCCGACCATTACCATGAAGCTCTTCCTCGCTCTCGTTTTTGCCTGCGTAGTATTTGGCGGCGCCTATCTGCTGTTCGTGGATAAAACCCCGCCGAAGAGCCCTGCCGCCATCGCGTGGGCGGAGGAATCCCAAGTGCATCTCTCCGCGCTGCTCTCCGTTCAAATGCAGTCCAGCCAGAGTAACAACTGGTCCTCCTTCGACGCCGAGCTGGGAAAGGCCGAGGCTCACCTCGCCAAGGCACCTCGGGACGCGGACACCACCACGCTTCGCGCCGCTCTTTCGGTGTATCGAGCACAACAAAAGATCCGCGCCCAGCTCGTTCAGTGAACGCATCGTTCACCGCCGCCCCGGCCGGGACGGACCTCACCCCCGTTTGATACCCCATGCGCTTGTTCCAGTCGCTTCACTCAACCGGCCCCATCCCGGTTCGCCTGGCCCGCCTCACACGCATAGGAGTTTTTTGCCTCGGCGTGTTGGACCCGTTCCTTGCCCGGGCTTCACCGTGGGCCGACGACGCCGATGCGCCGCTTATGTTGGAGCCGCTTTCGGTGGAAGGTGAAGATACGGCGGCGGCTGACTACGATCCCACCGGTCTCGACGGCCATCGCGCCGAGCTGAACGAACCGCCCTTCGCCAACGAACTTCTCTCTGACGCCGCCTTCGCCGAGATGCCGCTCGGCGAGCTCGAAA
>JAIYBI010000295.1 GCA_027488595.1 Opitutaceae bacterium
AAAACCTCGCTTCCCCCGCCTCTGTCGCTACACCCTAGCGGCTCCATGTCTCCTCTCGCCCTCCGCGCCGCCACCATCATTGCGCAAGTCTCGCCCGACGTTCACGCCGACTTCGCCCTCAAGCGCGAATTCGCCGGCGACCCCGATCTCACCCCGCAGGATAAACGCGACCTCTCCCGCGCCGTCTTCGCCTACTACCGTTGGTATCGCTGGTTCGACCACACCTCCGCCGTCGCCTCCCGCGTCAACACCGCCCTCGATCTCCAGCGCAAATTCGACGCCGCCCCCGCCTCCGTCAACCCCACCCACCTCGCCGAACGCGTCCTGCCCGCCTGGGCCCTCGCGTCCATAGACTTCCCCTCCACCGCCGCGCGCACCGCCTACCTGCTCCAACTCCAACGCGAGCCGGCCCTCTGGATCCGCCCCCAGCGCGCCTACGCATCCGCCCTCGCCCGTATCTTAAAACCCAATACCACCCCCGATTTCGCCCGCTCCGGCTTCACCTTTCAATCCGCCGCCCTCGCCCCCACCGCCCTGCGCTACGAGGGCCCGACCGATCTCTTCCGCACCGACGAGTTCAAACAAGGCCTCTTCGAAATTCAGGACCTCGCCTCCCAACTCGTCGGCCACGCCTGCGCGCCGCTTCCGACCGAGACCTGGTGGGACGCCTGCGCCGGCGAGGGCGGCAAGATGCTCCACCTCTCCGACCTGATGGACAACAAGGGCCTCATCTGGGCCTCCGACCGCCACACCGGCCGCCTCGCCACCCTCCGCAAACGGGCAGGCCGCGCCAAGGCCTTCAACTACCGCCCCGTCGTCTGGACCGGCGGCCCCGTGCTCCCCACCAAGACCAAGTTCGACGGCATCCTCGTGGACGCCCCGTGCAGCGGCGTCGGCACCTGGCAGCGCAACCCCCACGCCCGCTGGAGCACCACCGAGACGGACGTCAAAGAACTCGCCGAGATCCAGCTCCAGCTCCTCGAAGGCACACGCAAAGCCCTCAAGCCCGGCGGCCGCCTCATCTACGCCGTCTGCACCATCACCCGCCAGGAAACGACCGACATCGTCCGCGCCTTCAGCCAGGCCCACCCCGAGTTGGAGCCTATCACGCTCCTCGGCCTGCCCGCCCCCAAAACCGGCCCCGCCACCGGCCACTTCCTCTGGCCCCAAGACCACAACGCCAACGGCATGTTCATCGCCGCCTGGCGCGCGAAATCCTCCTGATTGCCCTTCTCCACCCTCTACTCCCTTGCACCTTGCGTCCAAGCCAACTAGTCAATCATTGATTGACTAGTTGCCGAATCCAAAGACTTCCGCCCAAGCGTCTCTTTCGAAAGCCGCTTCACCAGATTTTCCGTTTTCGTCGTGGCAAACTCATCCGCCATTCGCCCCGTCACCGCCGCGCAGGTCCGCGCCGACTTCAACGACCTGCGCGCCGTCCTGCACTACACCAAGGCCGCGCACAATCTCGGTCTCTGGGCCAGCGAACGTCTGATGCTCGAACGCATCCTCCCGCCGCCGCCCGCCGCCGATTACCCCATACTCGAGGCCGGTTGCGGCGCCGGCCGCGTGTCCGTCGCCCTTCACGCTCTCGGCTACCAGAACCTCACCGGCTTCGACTTCGCCCGCGAACTCGTTGACCAAGCCGGGTCCCTCGCCGCCGAACGCCGCGCCTCCATCACCTTTCACCACGCCGACGCCACCAAACTCAACCAACACCCCGCCTTCGCTTCCGTCGGTCGGGGCTCCGTCGGTCCGGGGAGCGCACCCGTCCCGGGTGCCGCCTTGGGCGTCCCGCCCGAGGCTCCGACCTCCGTCCCGAGCGGCTTCGCCGCCGTCCTCTTCCTCTTCAACGGCCTCATGCAAATCCCGCTGCGCCGCAACCGCCGCCGCGCCTTGCGCCAGCTCGCAGCCGTCTGCCGCCCCGGCGCGCCGCTGCTTTTCACCACTCACGACCGCGACCACTCGCCTTCCGAACGCGCCTCCTGGCGGCTCGAAGCCGTCCGCTGGGCCGAGGGCAAACAAGACCCCCGCCTCCGCGAATTCGGCGACCGCCGTTTCGAAGACCACTGCGGCGACACTTTCATGCATCTGCCCAACCGCGCCGAAATCCTCGCCGAGCTCGCCGCCACCGGCTGGACCCATGTCGAGGATCACCTTCGCCGCGATCTCGCCAAGGAGCCCCGCCCCGTCCGCGACTTCTCGGACGAGTGCCGCTTTTGGGTCGCGCGCCGCGCCGAGTCGCCGCTTGCCTGACCGCGCGAGTGCGCTATATTTCGCCAAGTGAACTACGACGGCATCATCACCATCGAACCCGGTAAACGCAGCGGTAACCCCTGCATCCGCGGCATGCGCATCACGGTAGGCGACGTGCTTGGCTACCTATCAACCGGCATGACCCATGCCGAGGTGATCCGTGATTTTCCCGAGCTCACCGAAACCGATATTCGCGCCTGCCTTGCCTACGCCGCTGACCGCGAACGCCAGGTTCAGGTTGTCCACCTCGCCGCTTCCGCGTGAAGCTGCTACTCGATGAGAATCTGAGCTTTCGCGCCCTCACCGGGCTGCAAGCTCTTTACCCCGGCAGCGTCCATGCCGTCCGGGCCGGCCTCGGTTGCGACCCGGATTGGAATGTTTGGAGTTACGCCGCCGCTGAAGGGTTCATCATCGTCACCCAAGACAAAGACTTCGAAAGTCTCTCCCGCCTTCGCGGAGCACCACCTAAGGTCATCCTGCTCCGTCGTGGCAACTTGTCGCCTGATGAAACGGTGGAAATCCTGAACCTGCATCATGAAACCATTCGTGTTTTCTCGGCCAACCCGAACAAGGCTTACCTTGAAATACACTGACCATGCCTCCTCTCACCGATAAAACCTGGCTCTGGCTCGCCGCCGCCTGCTACCTGGCCGGCGTCGTGGTCGGCACAATAGCCCTTTGGCGGGAAAGACGCCACTCCCGCGCCGTCATGTATGCCATCGTCGCGGCCGGCTACACCTTCCAGACCTTCGGACTCTACCTGCGCGGTCTCGAGGTCAAGGGCTGCCCCCTTGGAAACACCTTCGAACTCTTTCAATTCACCGCCTGGTCCGCCGCCACTCTCTACCTCGTCATCGGCCCTGCCTTCCGGCTGAGCCTGCTCGGCTACTTCACGTCTCTGCTCAGCGCCGCGCTCACGATCACCGCCCTCGCCGTTCCCGCCTGGGACGCCACCCGCCGTGTCGGCATCTTCGGCGGCAACCCGTGGATCGAGTTCCACGCCGCCCTCGCCC
>JAIYBI010000333.1 GCA_027488595.1 Opitutaceae bacterium
CGGCGCGATGGGCGCGGTCAACACCGCCGCCATCGAGGAATACGTCGAGCTGAAGCAGCGCTACGATTTCCTCCGTGCGCAGAGCGCCGACCTCATCAACGCCAAGACCGAGCTGGTCAAAACCATTGACGAGATCAACGCGACCTCGATGGCGCAGTTCCAGATCACCTTCGATCAGATCAAAAAGAACTTCGTCTACACCTTCCAAACCCTCTTCGGCGGCGGCGTGGCCAACCTCGAACTCGTGATGACGGACGACATCCTCGAGTCCGGCATCGAGATCACTGCCCAGCCTCCCGGCACGAAGTTGAAGAGCATCACGCTGCTCTCCGGCGGGCAGAAGACGCTCACCGCGGTCGCGCTGCTCTTCGCGCTCTACATGGTGAAACCCTCGCCCTTCTGCTTGCTCGACGAGTTGGACGCGCCACTCGACGAATCGAACATCGGCCGCTTCACCGACCTGTTAAAGAAGTTCGTGAACGAGTCGCAGTTCATCATCATCACGCACAACAAGCGCACGGTCTCGGCCGCGCAGGCGATCTACGGCGTGACGATGGAAGAGCGCGGCGTTTCGAAGACCGTCTCGATGCGCTTCAACCAAGTGCAAGGCGAGCCCGAGAAGCACCCCGAGAACATCGCCGAATCCGTGCGCGGCTCGAAGACGACCGCGTTTAGCAGCTAAGCGACGCAAACGCCGCGCTGCCCCGGGATGTCTTCCGCACCCAAAGATGTTCACGGGGCAGCCGGCGGCGGCCTGCATCCGCGCAACCGGCACCACGGGCGCTACGATTTCCCGCGACTGGTGGCGGTTTATCCAGGATTGCGGAGCTTCGTGATTCCGCATCCCGACGGTGGCGACACGGTGGATTTTTTCGATCCGGCGGCGGTGGTCGCGCTGAACCGGGCGCTGCTGCTGGCCGATTACGGACTCGTGTTTTGGGATCTGCCGGCGGGTGCGCTTTGTCCGCCGATTCCGGGGCGGGTCGATTACCTGCACCATGTCGCCGATCTGCTGGCGGAGGATCGCGGCGCGGGGCGGAAAACCTATGAGAAAGTGCGCGTCCTCGACATTGGCATGGGGGCGAACTGCATTTACCCGATCCTTGGGGTTGGCGAATACGGCTGGCGCTTCGTCGGCACGGATACGGACGCGGGCTCAGTGACGTGGGCGAAGAAACTCGTGGCGGCGAACCCGTCGCTCAAAGACCGCATCGAGTGCCGGCACCAGCCCTTGGCGGAGGATGTGTTTTCGGGCGCGGTGCGCGAGACCGAGCGTTTTACGGTATCGGTCTGCAATCCGCCCTTCCACGCCTCGGCGGCGGAGGCCGAGTCGGGCACGGTGCGCAAACTCCGCAACCTCGGCGACGGGAGGTCGGCGGAACAACCGATCCTGAACTTCGGCGGACGCAGCAACGAACTCTGGTGCGCGGGCGGCGAAGTGGGGTTTGTTCACCGGATGATCGCGCAGAGCGCGGCGCGGCCGGAGCAGTGCCGCTGGTTTACGACGCTGGTATCGAAGCGGGCCAGCCTGCCGGCAATCGAGCGGGCCCTTCACTCGGCGAAGGCGGCGGAAGTGCGCATCATAACAATGACGCACGGTCAGAAACACAGCCGCATCGTAGCGTGGCGTTTCGCGAAGCCGGGGCGGGTAGGCGGGCGGGCGATTCTGCTGTAGGGGCTTCGCTTGCGAAGACCGCGCACGTGGGACGTGGCTCGAAAATAAACCGGTCTTCGCTAGCGAAGCTCCTGTGTCGGGCAGAGTGTGCGTCAGCGCAGACGCGGCCAGGCGGATCGTGGTGAAGGCATTTTGTCAGTTATTGATTGACTAGATGCCTTGGGGAATTGGCGGGGGGCTGGTGGCGTGGTGCGCGGGGCGGAGGAGGTCGGCGTGGACGACGACGCGGCAGAGGCGGAGGGAGCGTCGCCGGTGCCGGCGGCACGGGCGGCGGCTTCGCGGAGTTTGTCTTTCTTGCTTTTGCGGTGGCCCTTGATGCCGCCGCCGTCGGGGGCGACGAGCGAGACGGGGGCCTCGGTCTCGACCGGCTCGAAGCCTTCGATTTGCTCGCGTGGGAGGTCGAGCGCGTGGAGTTTTTCGATCTGGGCAAAATGGGCGTGGGTGCCGGCACTGATGAAGCTGATGGCGACGCCGGTCTCGCCGGCGCGACCGGTGCGGCCGATGCGGTGGGTGTAGTCCACGGCGGAGCGCGGCAGATCGTAGTTCACCACCACGGGCAGGCGCACGATGTCTATGCCACGGGCGGCGAGGTCGGTGGCGACGAGCACGCGGACGGTGCCGGCCTTGAAGTCGGCGAGGGCCTGGGTGCGCGCGCCCTGGCTGAGCTCGCCGTGCAAGGCGGCGGACTCGATGCCGGCGCGGCGGAGTTTTTCGGCGACGTGTTCGGTGGAGTATTTGGTGGCGACGAAGACGAGCACGCTCAGCCACGCGTTCTCGGCGATGAGATGGAGCAGGAGTTGCGTGCGCCGGGGCGTGTCCACCTCGATGGCGCGTTGGAGAATTTCGGGCTTGGTGGCGGGCTCGGTCGGCACATCGAGGCGCACGGGGTTGCGCAGCAAGGCGGTGGCGAGGGACTGGACCTCCGGGGGAAAAGTGGCGGAAAAGAGCAGGCTCTGGCGGCGGGGGGGCAGGAGGGCGATGATGCGGGAGAGTTCATCATTGAAGCCGAGATCGAGCAGGCGGTCGGCCTCGTCGAGCACGAGAATTGAGACGGCGGAGAGCGAGAGTGCGTTGTGATCAAGCAGGTCGAGCAGGCGGCCGGGGGTGGCGACGAGGATATCGGCGCCGCCGCCGAGGGCCATCATCTGCGGGTTAATCGAGACGCCGCCGTAAACGACGAGGGTCTTGAGCGGGGAGGGGAGGTAGCGGGCGTATTTGCGGATGGACTCGCCGACCTGGGCGGCAAGCTCGCGGGTGGGCACGAGTATGAGGGCGCGGACGAAGCGGCCGCCGGGGCGTTGCTCGGCGCTGAGGCGTTGGAGGATGGGCAGGGCGAAGGCGGCGGTTTTGCCGGAGCCGGTATGCGCGGAAGCCCAGACGTCGCCGCCGCGCAGGATGGCGGGAATGGCGGAGGCCTGGATGGGGGTGGGGCTCTCGTAGTGCCAGGCGGATACGGCGCGGAGGAGAGGTTCGGAGAGACCGAGAGCAGAGAAGGACATGGGCGGAGAGTTAAGGACCGACGGCGAATGTCCAACGCCGGAAACTCCTAAATCTTAAGCCGGGTGCCTTCGATGCTCCCGCTGGTTCGATGGCGTTTTAGTCGAAAGGCGGGCCTTCGGTAAAATCACTAGTCCATTCGGGTTGGAGTCCCTCGCGAGCCGACGCGGAGTCCCGCTTAAGTGAAAAGCGAAGCGTGGCTACAGATTTGCCAGAATGGCGCGGAGTTCGACTTCCGGGTCCTGGTGATCCTGGGCGATGGCGAGGGCGAGTGCGTCTTCCAGAACGGGACGGGCGGCCGCAGGGTCTCCGGTGCGCAAGAGAAGTTTACCGAGAAGGATGCGCGGCATCATCCAGTCGGAGCGCGAGGCGACGCAAATCCGGTAGTGTTCAATGGCCTCGGCGTGTCGCTCGGTGCCGGCGGCTTCGAGGGCTTGCGCGTAGCTGAATCGAAAAAGCGCGTTCTCCGGTTGCTGCGCGACGAGGGCGCTGAAGCGGGCGATACGGTCGGACACAGGGGCGATGCAGGGGAGGCGAGCGGGGGGGAGCGGAGAGGCGTCGCGCGCGATGCCTTAGAGCGCGTCAATACGGACGACGACGACGGTGGCGTTATCGCCTCCGCCGGCCGCCAAGGCGTCGGCGACGAGGGCTTTCGCGATGGCCTCGGGGGCCTTGCCCTCACGGAGGCGAATCAGAATCGTGGAGTCCTCTATCATTCGGCTGATACCGTCGGTGCAGAAGAGGATGAGGTCGCCCGCTTTCAGAGAGTGAGCGAAGATTTTCAGATCGAGATCCATGGGCTGGCCGATGCAGCGGGTAAGGGCGTTGCGGTAACGCTCGTCCATGGTGATTTTTTCTCCCTTTGCACGCCGGACCTCGAACTCGTGCTCGACTGTGTCATCCGTGGTGAGAAGCGAAAGGGTGCCGGAGCGGAAAAGGTAGCAACGCGAGTCACCCACGTTGGCCAGTTGCACGGAGCCTCCACGGATAAGCCCGGCGCAGAGGGTGCAGCCAAGCCCGGTGGACGGAGTAAGC
>JAIYBI010000359.1 GCA_027488595.1 Opitutaceae bacterium
CCTCCTTCCCCTCGTAGGCCGCCACGATTCGCTCTCTCAAGTCCAATGATATCGCCTTCTTCATCCCTCCTTCTTGAACACTCTTTCTATCGGCTACAACTTTATTTGAAACGCTCTAGATGCTATGTTTTTGGCGCATTCAGGGGGATCTGAAGGGGTCAATGTCCTGACCACCCTCCGGATTCACTGCCAACGACGCGCACCCGCCCTCATTTCGATATCCCCCTACCCTCGCCTCTCCTACGACCACGCCCCGACTACACTCCCAGCTCCAACTGGTCGCTTCCCTCACTGCGCGCATTCTCTTGCGCCTTATCGAACCAACGAGGCTCCACGACATCAGTTCCGGGGCGCTTGCGGCTGCCATGCCGCAGAAACACCGCCTGCGCCTCCGCCCGGTGCTCGGCGCGGCGCTTGACGTCGCTGAACTTCGCCCGCGCGTGCCGCACCGCCTCTTTGTGATCAATCACCGGCGCGGGGTAGTCGCGGCCCACCACGCACCCGGCCGCCTGCTGCGACACCGTCGGCATGCGCCAGGGTTCGTGCACAAACACATCCGGCACCGCCGCCAGCTCCGGCACCCAGCGCCGGATGAATTCGCCACCCGGATCCTGGTCCAGCGACTGTTTGAGCGGCGAATACATGCGCAGCGTGTTGATGCCCGTGGTGCCGCTCTGCATCTGCACCTGCGGCCAGTGGATGCCCGGCTCGTAATCGGTAAACAAGCGCGCCAACCGCAAACCAGGTTCGCGCCACGGCAGCCAGAGGTCGTAGCTGGCAAACGACATCAACATCGCGCGCATCCGGAAGTTTATCCAGCCGGTCGCGCGCAGAGACCTCATGCAGGCGTCGATCAACGGATAACCCGTGCGCCCCTCCACCCAGGCCGCCAGCCGCGCCTCGTGTTCACCAGTCCAGTCTCCCGCGCGCAGTGCATCCAGCGCCGGCAAAAACGCCTGCGTCTCGATGCGAGGCTCGTCCTCCAGTTTTTGGATGAAGTGGCAGTGCCAATGAAGCCGCGCAATGAACGACCGCACCGCGCCGATCCGGAACGCTCCGCCGCCCGCTCCCGCCTCACGCGCCGCCTGCAACTCCTCCACCCGCGTCCACGCCGCCCGCGCCACCGTCCGCAGCGAGATCGTGCCAAGCGCCAGCGGCACGCTCAAGCGCGAGCAGGCCTCCGCCGCCGTGCGCGGGCTCGACATCTCGCGGCTGTAGTTACTTCCCCGATACGCAAGGAAGCTGCCCAGCAACTCACTCGCAGCCGCCTCGCCCGCGCTTTGACGTCCCGGACAGGGGTCCGCCTCCAGCTTCAATTCCTCCGCCGTCGGCAGCCCGCCCGGCTCCGCGTGCGGCCAGCCTAGGGCCGAGCCCGGCTCCGGCTCCGCCACCGGCGGACGGCGCATACGCTCCTCCCATGCGGCGGCCCAGCCCTCGCGCGAACGCAGGCGCCGAACCACACCGGTCTGGACCAACTCGGTCCACTCGACGCCTTGCGCCCGCACCCAGCGCCGCACCGCCCTGTCTCGTGAGTAGGTCGCGGCGTTTCCCGTTTCCTCGTGGGACCAGAGCGCGAGCCGTGCTCCGCGTCCCGCCGCGTGCGTGCGCAGTCGCTCCAGCAACTCCACCGCGTCTCCGCTGCGCAACGCCAGCGGCACGCCGATGCGCGCGAGGTTTTCCCGCAATTCCGCCAGCGCCTCCCGCGTCGCCGCCCAGTGCCGCCCAGCGTAATCGGGGGCGCGAATCACCGCCGGTTCGATCACATAAAAGCCCAGCACCCACCCGCCGGTTTCGCGCGCCCGCGAGCAAGCCCCGACCAGCGGACCATGATCACTCACCCGCAAATCCCGCTTGA
The DNA here is from genome assembly GCA_027488595.1 of Opitutaceae bacterium. GTDB lineage: Bacteria > Verrucomicrobiota > Verrucomicrobiia > Opitutales > Opitutaceae > IMCC26134_A. The sequence goes on from JAIYBI010000359.1 coordinate 1,856, forward strand.
ACCACACTACTTCGAGCTCGGGTTTACCCACCATGGCCCAGCATGCGCGCCGATTCCGGCCGCGCAAACCGGCGAGCAGGTTTCATGATCACGGCGAGACGATGGGGCGCTCGGGCCAATCTTGGTTCCTCTTGATCTTTTTGCCTCGCTTCACGCGGCCAATCCGAAGGGGTGGCCAATCCGAAGGGGTCGGGCCGATAGATGCTAGAATTTAAGCACCTGAAGAAAGATCTCGGGTTTCGGGTTAAACGAAGCGGGGCATTTCGTTTCGCCAGGAATGCGCCTCTTTGAACCCCAGCTTTTCCCTGATCTTCCGGTTCGAGATCGGCGCTTCGTCACCCACCAAGGGACGGAGGTGCGGCGTGTGCGGGCACCATTTTTTCAAAAACTCGGACGTCGGACCGTCGGCGGTGATCGTGTCGTTGACCGCGTTGAACACCTGAAAGCCGAGGCCGTCGGTTTGCAGACAAAGGTGCACGATCTGGCCGAGATCGCGGGCGTCGATATAGCTCCAGGCGTTGCGTTTTCTCCTGAGCGGATCGGCGACAAAGCCGGGGAAGCGTGCGTAGTCGTGCGGCTCGATGACGTTGCCGATGCGCAGCGCGTAGATGTCGGCCTTGAAGCGCTCGGCAAAGGCACGCGCGGTTTTCTCGTTGGCCACTTTCGAGAGGCCATAGCTGTCCATCGGATCCACATCGTAATCCTCTTCGAGCGGAAACGCGTGATAGTCCTTGTCGCCCTCCGCGAAACACACGCCGTAAGTGGTCTCGCTGGACGCGATGATCACTTTGCGGACGCCGAGCTTCATCGCCGCTTCGATGACGTTGTAGGTGCTCATGACGTTGACGCGGAAGGTTTCGTTGTCGGGCTGCAAGAGCACGCGCGGCACGGCGGCGAAATGCACCACCGCATCGACCGGCGCCGGGGGACGGCCTTGTTTGAAACCGTCGAAGCCGAAGTGCGTGGTCATCGCATTGAGAACCTGCCCGGCGTCCGTCAGGTCGCCCAGCAGGGTAGGGATAGACGGGTGCTCCGATGGTTTCAGATCAAAGTTAAGAATCTCGTGACCTCGGCTCGCGAGCCAGGGAAGGACATGGCGGCCGGCTTTTCCGGAGCCGCCAGTGAAAAGAATACGCAAAGACATCATTCTTTCTCATGAACCATTCACTCCGTCGTGAAAGCCAAAACCCTCCTGTGCCCGCGTGTCCGGCGAGGTGCTCCGGAGTAATCCCGAAGGGGTCTGTCCGCTGTTTATTGATTGACGCTGAGCACGGGAACGGGAAAAGCGTCCGCTCCTACCCGGGTTTTATCCGAGGTCATAAGTTCGGAGGCTCAGGTGTCTCGAGGCTTCGAATCGAGACTCTTTGGTAGCGGAACCTCCGATACCGAATCGGCACGCACCGAAAACTTAAAAATTCGGATTTTCACCGCCAAGACACGAAGGCACAAAGGTATCATACCAATTCCCCCAAGCTTTCAGACTTTATCGCGAAGACGCCAAGATCAAACCGAAGATCGCAAAGTTTTTTAAATCATTTACTTCGCGATCTTCTCGGTTCTTCGCGTCTTCGCGTTAAGAATCTGAATGGTTCGGCCATTTGGTATTACAGAGATGAAACACCGACATCTTGGGATTGACCGCACTCCGGAAAGTCTCTTGCGCCTTTTAGTGGCTCCTATTCGCCCCGTTTTGCGGCCTTTTCGAGCGCCCGTCGGTATTGACTTGTATCAAACCAATCGCTCTTCGGCAAAGAATCGGGATTTGCAGGGTCAAAGGGTTGCCAGCCCCCATACGTTGCCGGGCTGGCGATCAGCGAAGAGACTTTTCCTCCCGGCGACAGCACGATGCTGATGCCAGGAGTTGTCCAGCCCCCTGTCAATTTCCCGAACAGGACTCTCTGGTCCTGCTCCAAACTCATTACAGCGTCTTCATAACGAATAAGTCCCTGGTGGGTGGCCATCACATCACGGTGGATTTTTACGTAATCCGTCCAATACACTGTCGCCACGACATGCCAACCCAACGTTCCTGCGGCCAGAGATAGCAGGATCACTCGGTTTGATACTGTATCCCAGACGGCTTGCAGCCCCGACCATCGCAATGACGCCAACGCCACTATAGCAAGCGGCACAGACACGAAAGCCGGATGGTTCCGCGCCTTGAATTGCAGCTCTGGACAAAAAAGACGATCAAAGTAAAGCGTCCCCGCGACCGCCATTAGGCAGACCAACGCGAACGTAGTGATCACCAATACCGAACAGCCCTTTACCCACGAACCCTCCCGACCAACACGCGGTATCAGCCAGACAAGCAGCATCGCCATGATGGAGAGCAGTCCCAATACTATCGGGGTATTTATATATCCATCAGCTGTGACAAGCCATCTCAGATGGAGGAAATCCTGGATGAAGTATCCGCGGTTACTCGGATCCCGTGGGTTAACCACAAAGCCAATTTGCACAGCGACGACAATTGCGAACCATAGCGCTAACAGCAGTAACCCGGCGCGTTGAAACCTGGATTCGACCTTAAAAGCCCGCCAAACCGCAGCCACCGCGAGGATAGGAGCGAGAAAAATCATAACCTCATGGGTATACAATATCGGAAGTGCAATTAACGCCGCCAAGACCAGAGAAGAACGTTTTTCTGTCCTGAACAGAATTAGGTAAAGCATGAGCCAGAAGTAGGCCGTTGCCACGGGTCCTTCCACGATTGCCGGGAATGCGGCACCTGTTGAACCTGCCAAGTAATGCAGCAACGGGAAAAAAAACCATTCCTTGCGACCCTTTGGAAGAACCAGATAGCACGCATAGACAAAAACCAGCGGCAATAGCTGCATGGTGAGGCTGTAAATGACACCGAGCGTGCTCATATCGTGGACACCAGACGCCATCCCAATGACAACAGGCATCTGTTGAAGAAATTGCACCGTGCGCCGCGAGGGCTCAACTATACAAAAGCCTTCCTTCCCCATTAGTCCCAACAAATAAGGCCCTGCATCTGAATAAAGCCCGCGCAACCCCAAAGACGCAGCGACATTAACAGCCATCGCCGCCAGAAAAACCACCCATGTAACAGTGTTAAAAGAGACAGAAAGATTTCTAAACCGATATGTGTTTTTTGCCTGATCCATGAATCACCTTGGTGTGCAATTGAAACTGCTAAGGGCAGGAAATCCAACGGGCTTTCCGACGGCGTGGGGTATGGATAGCGCCTGACACCGCTGTCAATCGGCGTTTTCGGTTCGGTATGCGTCACGAAACTGCGAGCGGCGGCCTGTATTTTTCATACGTAGCTAGATACCTATGCCGGCGTCAAAACTTCCTGCGGCGTGCGCAAATTCTCGCCAAGCAACCTTCGCTCAGGATTTGCTCCGAGTCGAATGAAGCCCCGCAGCCTGTCCCATCGCGCGCCCTTGCTGGGCATACTCATCGCGTGGGGGATCGGACTCGCTTTCGGCCATTCCGGCTGGGGCGAAAACGTCCCGCAGGTCGCACTGGCCGCGACCGCCTTCTCCGCACTCATTCTCGCGTGGCTGGCGCGACGGCACACCCCGGTCTGGCTCATTTCTCTCTTCGTTGCCCTCGCGGCGGCGGGCGCACTCCGGATCGACCAGGTGCGTCAGCGTCTACCGGAACGCGACGCGCTCCCTCCTCGCGAGGCCCGGCTAAAGCTTCGCGTCGAGCGCACCTTCGCCCCGCGCGACGATGCCCCCGGCCGCACCAGCGGCATAGCCCGCGTGCTCGGCACCGACTCCCATCTCACCGAGCTCAACAGGCAAAAAATCTACTTTGCCGCCACCTGGCCGCCGGAGTTTCAGCCGCCCGTGCGTGGCACCGAGTTCACCGCGCTCGGGCTGCTCACCACCGTGCCTTTCAAGGCGGAACCAAACGACTTCAACGGCTTCCTCGCCGACGCAGGCGTGAACCACTCCTTCCGTCGCGCCCGTCTCGAAGGCCCGCCCGACACCACCGGCACCGCCAGCGTCTGGGGCCGGTTCTGCGCCAAGGCCGACACCCGCCTCGAAGCGATTTTGCGCACCGGGCTCGCCGATAACCCGACCGAGGCAAAACTCTACGTCGCCATGATGCTCGGCCAAAAACAGGAGCTCGATGAGCATCACCGCGAACTTTTCATCCTATCCGGCACGATGCATTTGTTTGCCATCAGCGGACTCCACATCGCGGGCATCGCCGTCGCGGTGCATACCCTCCTGCTGCTGGTCCGCATCCCCGGTCGCGCACGCTTCGTGGTGAGCACGCTTGTCCTTTGGATTTACGTTGAGGTTACCGGACGCGAGCCCTCGGCGGTGCGTTCGTTCTGGATGGTCACGTGTCTGCTCGGCGCTCAGCAGTGGCGCGCGCCGGGCAACAGTCTCGCCGCCCTCATAACGTCCGCTGCGGTGGTGCTGGTGATTGATCCGCACCAGCTCTTCTCGGCGAGTTTCCAGATGTCCTACGGCATCGTCGCCGCGCTCCTGCTCTACGGGGTGCCCTTGCAGGAGCTTTGGAACGAGAAATGGCGCCCGTGGAGCCACCTGCCGAAGGAAAACTGGGGCCGCTGGCAACGCTGGACGGAAGGCTTTTCCCGCTGGTCGCTGGGACTGATCGCCCTCGGCCTCGCATCCACCCTCGTGAGCATGCCGGCGACGCTGGGGTTTTTTAACCTGCTTACTCCGGGAGCGTTTTTCACCAACCTGCTGCTTATCCCGCTCTCGACTCCGGTTCTGTTTGCCGGCGTGTGCGCGATCATCACCGGCGGTCTCGGGCTCGCGCCGCTGGCGCTGCTTTTCAACCACGCGGCGGCGCTCCTCCTCGCGGTGATGGCCTGGCTGGTGGAGCGCGTGGTCGAGGTGCCGGGCGTGGCCTGGCCGGCCGCTTACACCCAATCCTGGCTGGGCGCGGCGGTAATGGCCGGCATGCCCGCGCTACTCGCACTCGGCTATGTGCGCGGCTGGCGTCGGCGCGAGGGCGGATACTGGCTGCCCTACGCCGTGCTAGGGCTCGTGCTTGTGCTCGGAGTGCGAGGCGTTACGACTCTTCCTCCATGAAAAGCGCCTACGAACTCGCCATGGAACGCCTCGCCAAATCGGAGCCCGCCGCCAAACCTGTGAGCGCGGCGACCAAAGCGCGCCTCGCCGAGATTGACACCCTTTACAAGGGCAAGGTCGCCGAGCGCGAAGTGTTCTTAAAACAGCAGCTCAACAAAGCACTCGCCGAGGGCCAGCTCGACGAGGCCGACAAAGTCCGCGCCCAGATCGCCCACGAAAAGGCGCGTCTCGAAGAAGAGCGCGAGGAGGAAAAAGAGCGCGCGCGCCGCGCTTGATTGGAGGCCGGTCGTCGCGACCGTCCACGGCTCAATCGTCGTCGTGGTCGGCCCCGCGCTTGCCTTCACCTCCGCCCTTTTCGTCATCTTCCACCAAGCTGATCGGCTGCGCCAGAAACGGCAGACGAAGCGTTCCAGCCGCGGCATCAAATCCGCGCACCAGCACGACGCCCCAACTCGCCAGCAAGAGCGCCACCATCACGCCGACCACCGGCGAGGCGTGACGCAATGCGGCTTCCGCAGGCGCGACTTTTTTGCCGTCCACCATGGACAATGCGATGACTTCGCGGTGCCAGATCGTATGCACCACCAGCCCCGCGAGGTGCAGTCCTATAAAAGCCAGCAGCACGTAGGCGGCGATCTCATGGATATCCTCGCCGCCCGCCAGTCCGGTGCCCAGCACCGCACCCGTCAGCACAAGTATTCCCAGCATGACCCACGACGCGGAAGGATTGTGCCCGGCATCACGCACGCCTCGATCACCGCGCCGCATCGCTCCAAACGAAGCGATCAAGGCTCGCGGCGAAAATTTCCACGCGGAGAAACGCGCGTAACGCGATCCGGCAAAACCCAGCACGAGTCGCACGCCAAGCGCGCCACCCGCCAGCATGCCGAACCACGCGTGGTAAACAAAAAGCGGGTGCTCTTTTCCAAAGCCCAGTGCGATTATCAGCGCGACGCTGATGGACCCGGCGAGGACGAGGTGAAGCAGGCGGACGGGGATGTCCCAGATAAGAACACGTTTGGAAGAGGTCATGGCGGCGCAGGGTTGGACCACAGTATGCCACAGTGACATGATGCTCGGATGAACTCGGCGTGAATTGCCGTTCATGCCGCCGCATCGGCGGTCATGAACCGGAAGCTGCCCGGGCCGCCGTGCGGGCGAAGATACGATGCAAAATCGGCGCGAGCAGGCTGTGCAGCCAGAGCAGCGCGATCAAGGGCACGCCCGGCGCGATCGCGAAGCGCCGCCGTGCCACGCCCCGCAGCGTGTAAGCCGCCACGGCGTCCGCACTCCAGAGTCCGCCACCGGCGGTGACGGCCGCCGTCTCGGGCGGTTTCAGAAGATTCTCCGCTGCGAGCTGCGGCGTGTCGGTGTCCGGTGGATACACGATCGAGAGATGCACTCCCGTGCCATCCAGTTCCGCCCGCAGGCTCTCCGCGAAACCGCGCAACGCAAACTTCGAGGCCCCGTAGGCGGTGTAGCCGAAAAACCCGAACAGCCCAGTGCCCGAACCGATCAACACCACCGTGCCCGCCCGACGGCGGCGCATCGCGGGCAGCACCGCTTTCACCGCATAAACGGACCCGAAATAGTTGACCGCCATCGCGCGCTCAAACACCGCGTGCTCGAGCTGTTCAAAGTAGCCCGGCTCGGCCACTCCGGCCGACGTCACCAGCACTTCGACCGGCCCTAGCTTCGCCTCGGCCGCCGCAATTGCGGTCTCGATTTCGCCCCGCACCGCCACATCCGCCACAAAGGTAAACACCGCGCCGGCCGGCACGGCGGCGAGGATAGCCGCGCGCGCGGCAGCAAGCTTCACCGGATCGCGCGCCAGCAGACTGAGCCTGGCACCTTGGGCGGCATAGCGGTGCGCCAAGGCCAGCCCGATCCCGCTGGAGCCGCCAGTGATAAGAACGTGGGGAGCGGAAGTTTTCATGAAAGGAAAAGCAAGCCGAGAGGACCGGCGGCAGCACGCTAAGGGAAAAGCCTTGGCGAGCCCCGACCGCAAGCCAACTGTCCTCCCCTCTCAATGGAAGGCACATCAATCGCGATCATCGGCATGGGGGCACGATTCCCGGGCGCGTCGGATTTATGCTCCTTTCGCGAGCTGTCCTGGAGCGGCACCGTCGCGACCCGCCCGGTTCCTCCAAATCGTTGGGACCACTCCCGGGTCTGGGCCGCCTCGCCCCGCGCACGCAACCGCACTCCCGCCGCCGCCGGCGCTTTTCTTGACGATATCACCAGCTTCGCCCCGGCCGCCTTCGGCGTCACCCCGCGCCGCGCGCGCATCATGGATCCGCAGCAACGCCTGATGCTGGAGACAACCCGCCAGGCCTTGGAGAACGCCGGCTACGCGCAGCGCCGTCTCGCCGACGGCCGCGTCGGCGTTTACGTCGGCGCGTGTTCCTCCGACCACCGCATGTTGGTGGCCAACGCGGTAAACTTGAATTGCGACCTCGCCGGCCGTTGCGGCGAAGCTCCTCCCCTTTCCGAAGCCGAACTCGCGGCGGTGTCCGCCGCTCTCCCGCCCATTCAAGGCTACAGCATCGTCGGCCAGCAGTTGAACATGATCGCGGCCAACGTGAGCCAGGCGTGGGATTTTCACGGCCCGTCCTTCGCCCTCGATACCGCGTGCAGCTCGGCGCTCGCGGCGCTCCACGAGGCGGTCGTCCATTTGCGCGCGGGCCTGATTGACGCGGCCGTGGTCGGCGGGGTTTACGTGCAGCTCGACCCCGTGATGATGGTCTGCTTCAGCCGCGTCGGCGCCCTCTCGCCGACGGATATCGGCCGCCCCTTCCAAGCCGCGGCGGACGGTTTCGTGCTCGGTGAAGGCGTGGGCGCGATCATCGTCAAACGCCTCTCCGACGCCCTCCGCGACGGCGACCGCGTGATCGCGGTCGTGCGCGGCCTCGCCATGAACAACGACGGCTCCGGCGCAGGCCCGCTCACGCCCCGCCAAAGCGGACAGGAGGCCGTGCTCGCCGCCGCTTGGCGCGACGCCGGATTGGAGCCGGCGAGCGCAGGCTTCATCGAGGCCCACGGCACCGCCACTCCGGCCGGCGACGGCATCGAGCTCGCGGCCTTGCAAAGCGTCTTCGGCGCGGGCCGGCGCACCCCCCTGCCCTTCGCATCCATAAAAGCCAACATCGGCCACGGCCTCGCCTCGGCCGGAATCGCCTCGTTGATCCGCGCCGCCCTCGCCGTCCATGAGGGCGTGATCCCCCCGCAACCGCTGGCCGGTCCCTTGCGCGAGGAATTCTCAAACGGCCTCGCGGACGGCCTGCGCGTGTCCGCAAGACGTGAAAACTGGCGTGAAGCCGAGGGCGTGCTCCGGCGCGCCGGCGTGAGCGGCTTCGGCTTCGGCGGCACCAATGTCCACGTCGTCCTCGAACAAGCCAACCTGCACGCCACGTCGTCCAAAAACAACGCACCCGTCGCCGTCGCTCCGTCGCGCCTGATTGAGCAACGCTTCTGGCTGATGGACGAGGGCAAGCGCCGTCCCCTGCTCATCGCCTCCGGCACCGTCACGTCCGAAGAAGCGACGGCGGCGGCATCCGGCTCGACCGAAATCGCGACCGTGGTTCACGAAGCGATCGCGGCCGTCACCGCGTGGAACGCCGCCGAACTTCACCCCGGGCAGCGCCTCGTCGCCGACCTCGGTTTCGATTCCCTCACCAGCACGGAATTCGCCGCAGTGCTGGGCAAACGCCTGCCGGGCCGCTCGGTCCCCACGAGTGCATTTCATCCCGGACTGACCGTGGGCGACGTGATCGCGCTCCTCGCCGGGCAGCATTCAAACACACAGGGAAAAATCGCAACCGCACTCAACCGCGAGGTCATCTTGCGCGGCGACTGGCTGTCCGCCCACCACCCGGGCGGCGTCGCCGTCGCGCCCCTCGCCGCCTTGTGGTGGGAAGCTGCTTCGCTGCGCGACGGCCGACGCGAACTCGCCGCATTCACCGTGCTGCGCCCGGCCCCGGCCGATGCAGCCAACGAGGTGCGACTCACTCTAGAAAACACCGACGATGGCGCGGTGTCGTTACGAACCAGTGCAGGTCTGATGGCACGGGGCCGCCGCCCCGACTCATCGTCTTCCTCGACGGCATACCCGCGAATCGAGCTCGGAGCGCTCGCACCCGGTCCGTGGTCGCTGCAAAGATTCTACGCCGAGGCCGCCTTCCACGGCGACGCGATCCAGGCCTTGAGCACGCTACCGCACACCGGCGAAACCGGCGCGCAAGGCACAGTGCGAGCTGATCGCGGCCCCGTGGTCGGCCTCGACGGTCTGCTCCAACTCGCGCTCTACTGGCTCGCGACCCAACGCGGCGAAAGCGCTGTCGCCACCGGCGTAAACTCAGGGTGGGCCGGCCTCTGGCCCGCGAGCGGCAATCTCACCGCCCGGGTGCGTTTGACCGCCGAAGGCGAAGGCTCTTGGCAAGGCGAAGGCGAGTTGGTCAACGACGCCGGTCAAGTGCTCGCGCGCTGGAGCGGCATTCGCGCCGAGCGACTGTCCGCAGCCTCGCCAGCCGCGCCCGCCCTCCCATCCGAAACCAAGGACTGGCCGGAATTGCAGGCCTTCCGCGCGCGCAAGGCGGGCCTGCTCGCTCACTGGCGGATGCCGTATTTTCAGGTCCACTCCGGCAGCGCCTCGGGCGTCTCTCGCATGGGCGACCGCGAGGTCATCAACTTTTCCTCCTACAACTATCTCGCGCTCGCCGGCGATGCACGCGTCCGCGCCGCGACCGAGGCTGCCGTCGCCCGCTATGGCACTTCCGTCTCAGCCAGCCGCGTCGCCTCGGGAGAACGTCCCGTGCACGCCGAACTCGAGCGCGCCCTGGCCGGCTGGCTCGGTTGCGAAGACGCCCTGACCATGGTCAGCGGCCACGCCACCAATGTCGCGACCATCGGCCATCTCTTCGGCCCCGAGGACCTGGTCCTGCACGATGCCCTCGCGCACGACTGCATCATCTCCGGCGCCAAACTCGCCGGCTCACGCCGCATCGGCTTCCCGCATAACGACACCGCCGCCCTTGCCCGCCTGCTCGACCGCGAAAGGTCTTCCGCCCGCCGCGTGCTCATCGCCATCGAGGGCGTTTACAGCATGGACGGCGATGTCGCCCCGCTGGCCGAGATCGTCGCCCTCAAGCAGCGCCACGACGCGTTTCTGCTCGTGGACGAGGCGCACTCCCTCGGCGTGCTCGGCGCCACCGGTCGCGGCATCGGCGAACACGCGGGCGTGGCGGCCGGCGCGGTGGACCTCTGGATGGGCACCCTCTCCAAATCCCTCGCAAGTTGCGGCGGCTACCTCGGGGGCCGTGCCGAGCTCATAGACTACCTGCGCTTCACCCTGCCCGGTTTCGTTTACAGCGTGGGTCTCTCCCCTGCCAACGCGGCGGCGGCCCACGCCGCGCTGACGCTCCTCGCCGCCGAGCCGGAACGCGTCAAAACCCTGCGGGCGCGCGCCGACTTTTTCCGCGCCGCCTGCCGTATCCGTGGACTCGATATCGGGGCCAGCGCGCACTCGGCGGTGATTCCGATTATCACCGGTGCCGACGAACTAGCGCTGGGCTGGGCCCAGTCCCTTGGCGACGAAGGCATCAACGTGCAGCCGATCTTCTATCCGGCGGTCGAGCCGGGCAAGGCGCGCCTGCGTTTCTTTCTCGCGAGCGACCACACCGAGGCCCAGCTCACCCGCACCGCCGATCTGCTCGGCCGCCTGCGCGCCGCGAACTGATAATGCAAAATTCCACGCTGGAAATCACTCCCGTGCAGACCGGCGCGGAACGCCGCGAGTTCATCGCCCTCGCCCGCCGCATCTATCGCGATCAGCCGCAATGGGTGCCGCCGATGGATATAGATATCGCCAAGCAGATTGACCCCGCCTGCGGCCCCTTTTTCAAGCACTCCACCGCGGCGTTTTTCCTCGCCCGGCGCGACGGCCTCGCCATCGGCCGCATAGCCGCCATACGGAACGAACGCCACCTCGCCGCCCACGCCGACGGCGCGGGATTCTTTGGCTTCTTCGAGTGCGAAGACAACCTCGCCACCGCCACCGCCCTGCTCACGACCGCCGAGGCTTGGCTAAGCGCCGCCGGCCTAGCTGTCGCGCGCGGCCCGGCCAACTTCAGCATCCAAGACGAGGCGGGGGCGCTGGTGGAGGGCTTTGAGCATTCACCCATGACCGGCATGGGCTACACGCCGCCCTATTACGCGAGTTTGCTGGAGCGCGCCGGCTACTCGCTCGCGAAGGATCTCTGGGTCTATCGCCTGCGCCGCGAAGATTGGAAAATCGAGCAAAGCGAACGCATCCTGCGCCTCGCGGAGCGCGCCGCGCCGGACGTGACCGTGCGGCCGCTCAACATGGCGGACCTTCCCGCCGAGGCCCGACGCATGGCGGACGTTTTCGCCGACTCCTGGCGCGATAACTGGGGCGCGCAGCCGATCACCCAAGAAGAGTTCCTTGCCTACTCGCAGGAGTTCAAACCCTTCATTGATCCGCGCCTCATTCTGCTCGCCGAGCGCGGCGGCGAGTGCCTCGGCATGATGGTGGCGATTCCCAACATGAACGAGGCCGTCGCCGCCGGCGGCGGGCGGCTTTTCCCGCTCGGCTGGCTGCATCTCCTGCTCGGAAAACGCCGCGCGCGTTCGGCGCGGGTTTTCCTCCTCGGCGTTAAACCCGAGGCCCGCCGGCTCGGCCTGCCGGTGCGCTTTTTCGGCGCCCTGCATCCGGTGTTGAAAGACAGCCGAATAGACGAGCTCGAGTTCTCCTGGATCCTCCCGGAAAACACCGAGCTGGTCGCGCTCATCGAGCGCTTCGGCGGCCGCCGCGCCCAGGTGCTGCGGCTCTACGAAAAATGTCTCGGCTGAGCATCCGCTCCGGCATCGCCACACGCACGCGAGCCTACGCGCCTCCTTGCCTACCCGCCCGTTTGCTTACTCGCTTACGCACCGCTTCACCCGCCAACCGCCTTTGTCGCCCAACCTCCAAATTGCCCTCCGCTTCCTGCTTGATCGCAAGCGGGCCATGCTCATGAGCCTCGCGGGCATCGTTTTTGGCGTCGCGTTTTTCGTCATCACCCAGGCGCAGACCGCCGGCTTTCA
>JAIYBI010000364.1 GCA_027488595.1 Opitutaceae bacterium
CACGTTGCCCAAGTGTATCCCCCAGCTTCCCCCAAAGCATGATCATTACAAAACCTGCCGTCAAAGTTCAGCAAGGCAACCTGCTCCTCTACACGACCGCGTTTACGGTAGAGGACTTGCTCACGCCTGGATTTTATAAAGTCGATAAGCTCGATGCCTCGTCTGATTCCAACGGGTTTCAGCGCGTTTTGGATAAGACGCGCGCCAAGCGATTAGCCGACTATCTCACCGCTGCATGGGAAGATGGGGAGGCCTTTTTGCCCACGTCCATTTTTCTGGCTACCGACAAACAAATCACCTTCGACGCCTCAGCTCATACCCTCAGCATCGACACTGAAAAAGTGTGCCCCTTCAACGTAGTGGACGGTCAACATCGCGTTGCTGGTCTGATCCTCGCAGCGGAGCATAACCCCGAGATTCGTAAATTTCAGCTCACCGCCACAATCGCGGTCGGTCTCGATGAGGTGGCGCAGATGTGCCACTTCCTCATCGTGAACACGACCCAACGCCCGGTAGATCGGGCCGTAGAGCAACAAATCATCGCTCGCCTAAGTGCGATGACGCTCACGGACGACATCCCGACTTTGCCCAAGTGGATTCAGCGCCAAGTGGACAAGGATGACGACCGTCAGGCACTGGAGATTACCAACTACCTCAACGGCCAGTCCGACAGCCCTTGGTATCGCAAAATTCGCATGGCGAACGAGGGGAAGGACGACGAAAATACGATTAACCAAAAGAGCTTCGTCCAGTCTATCAAATCAACCATCCTCACCGGCGGGCATCCGATCTTCGGTCTTCCGGATTCTAAAACACGCTGCAAGGCCTTCATGAACTACTGGCGCGCCGTGGCGGATTTGCTAGTTGATCCGAACTCCATTGAGGAAACCGTCATATTCAAAACCATCGGATTGGAGCTTTTTAATCTAGTTGCTCATCCGGTCTTCAACGAGGCGCTCACGGCGCAAAACTTCAAAGTGGAATACTTGCGCAGCGTATTAAAGCGAGGCCTCGACAACCTTCCGAACGACTTACTGCCCATTCAACATCCAGATTGGTGGAAACGAGGACAGGGTGCGTCTGGCGTAAATAAAGCCAGGGTGCGCCAGATCGCCTCCGAAATTCAAAAAGGACTAGTGGCCGTCAAACGGGTGGTGGGTGCCGTTCAGTTGTGAAAGTTGAGGCACTCCAACCTAAGCCGGTCGCGCGTCAGGTTTTTTCATTGGCTGCTGCCAAGCACGTGCCAGCTCACCCTGGATGTTATGTTTTAGCCACTTACGACGGTGAAATTTTATCTATTGGTTTGACCAACAAACTGAGCACGCGAGTTAAAAACCACCTCGATAACGTCACGAAAACAACTGCGACCGCGAACGGACGTGCGCATTGGTTTTGGTATCTGGAATGCAAAAGCGAAACGGAGATCAACCGGCTGGAACGTGGCTGGCTAAACCAACACGAGCTTCGCGAGGGCCGACTCCCAATGCTTAACAGCATTCACTCACCGGTTTCCTAGCCATCGAAACGATGCTCGCTGGAGGCTCGAATTCTTCGTGCGTGGCCGTGCCCTGAGGGCTGGCCTTAGCTTAGCACCTGCGACGGTCGGCGCTCGTCGGGCGAGCCCTCCTCACGTCCTGGCCTCAAGGGGTTCTCGGGCTGCGCCCTGCGCTCCTCCTTGCGCTGCCGGTGCTCTGCATCGGCATCCCTCCGGGGCGGCCGATTTTTCGGTTTGGCCATTCTGAGGGCTCCGCGTAGCGCGGCCCGCTACTCCATCCCGCGTCAGCTCAGCGCCGCCATTTGATCGGAAGACTGTCGCGAAGGAGTTCTTGGAGTTCGAAAACTTTTTCCACTTTCCCCTGCTTTTTCAGGTCCTTGTCGGCGATGTCTTTCACCCAGCAGAGCACGCCCACCGGACAGCCGGGATAATCCGCATCAGCGAAACCGCCGCCTTTCTTGACCGCCGCTGCGTGGCCATGGGTCAGGAACGACTTGCTGTAGAGCTCCAGCTCCAAGTGCACCAAGGAAGAACGCCCCTTTAGCTTCACTAGCATGTCAGGAAAGCCGGTGCGGATGCGGACGAAATTCTCAATCCCGAGCTTTTCACGACCCGCAACCACTAGAGCTAGCACCTCCTGCTCGTTTCGCGGATTTCGCCCCAGTAGCGGAATCTTGGAAGGCTTGAGTAGCCGCATTTTGGCCTCTCGGACGATTGCCGCGAATTCTTTCTTTGAAACCTCAATCAACGCCGACTGCCGAAAGGTTTTACGCCCCATTATCTGCTCGATTGGAGGAATGGCAACCGGGCCATCCGGCTGCCACCCCAACGGGCTTCCTTCGATCATCCACGCGTTTTTGGAATTACCAGTGATCTTGAGCCCTTTCTCTGGAATGCGGCGGTAACACGCTTCATCGACACATTCATAAAAGCCCGTAACGAGACTCAGACGCCGCTCGTGAGAATCGGTATCGGCGTAGGCGAAACCAATCCAGCGATCTCCTTTTCTCACGCTGCCAAAGGAACGCGGTCGCTCCCCCTTCTTTTTTCCCGTGCGCCAAATCCACCGGGGCAGCGCGGTCAAGGAATCCAGTCCGTGCTTCACCAACCAATATTTGCGGGGTTCTTTCATGACGGAATCTATGCCGGTTAAACTTCAATTGGCGGTCCTCAAGCTCTCTGGAGGGTTAGCCGACGAACTGCTCATCCACGAGATGGTCCACTTGCGCAAGCGCCATCACGGCTCGCTTCTGGCATATCTGAGTGCCTATTCACTCGGCTTGATGTCCTTGAGCGCCGCCGCAATCGCCTTTGCCATCGCGGCCGTGTCGCCCGTGGTGCCGAAGTGTTCCAACTTCTCAAACTCCGGATGTTCCTTGATAGATGCCGGCAGGCTCTCGCCCGTCGCCAATTCCAACGCACCGACGAAACCGGCCATCATTTCATTCCACCGGCCGACCGTCGTCAGGAGCTTTTCCGCGTCGCGGTCATCCCAGTAGCCGCCCTCGTCCAAGACCGATTGCAGCAGCCCCGCCGCCTTCGCCGCGTCTAGGGCCGCCGTGATCGTCAGGTGACATTTCAAGAAGTGCTGTGAGCCCTGCGAGGACGCGTATTGCGTCTTGGCGAAACAGCTCGCTTGCCAGCCCTTGGTCCCAGGTCTGACGCGATACGTTCCCACGGTGGCGGTTTCCGGATACCGAGCCAGCAAGCACGTCATCGGCTCGCAGTCGTCACCGGGATAGGCCGTGAAGCCCACCACCTCGACCGGATCAATCGACAGGTGCGGACTATCCTCATCCTTCGGATCGGCCTGAGCGTGGGTGCAGCCCTGGATGACGAACCAGCGGTCAGGCGCGGCGCGATCATTGAGCCGCCATTCCAGATCCTTGCCGGAGAAATGCTGAATCTCCGTGACCGCTTCAAACGGGAGATCGAGACACGCCTGACGCCACGCCGACAGCTTCGCCGTGACCTCGGCGAGCGTTGCCGAATCCGGCGCGTGCGTTTTCCAATGGATCGTCAATCCCATGCGAAGATGAGACCGGAGGAGGTCGTGCTTGTCACTCTTTCACCATAGAATGATCAAAACCCAAGCGAAAGAGCGCCCCGGAAAAATCATCCAAAAATCTCACAAAAAATTTTAGGGCGAAAAGGGGAGGTCTCGTAAACGCGGTAAGGGGTCGTCGCTGGCGCCCCCCCCCGCCACCCAGAGGGGGTCCGCGTCGCGGGCGAGCTGATAGACGGCGCGGCGCGGCCTCGCTACAGCGGGAGGCGGCGCGGGTGCGGTGGTCCGGATGCGCAGCGATATCGGCAAGGGCGGGCGGTCTGTGCCGCTCAAGTGTCGGGGCCGGTGTGATGTCGGGGCCGGTGACGGGATGCTGGCGGGTGTGTCGAGGGTGGCGAGGGGCGGGGCAGTGGTAGAGCATCCGACGGCGAGGGCATCAACGGCGAGGGCGAGGCGGAGGCGGCGCGCGTTCGCTGAACCGCGTCCGGCATCGTGGCGCGTGAAGCGGAGGGGATCAGGACGGCAAGCCCGATGCGGGTTCCGGATCCGGTTCAGGCATGGGTTCGGCCGTTGCCGATGCTTCGCCGGTTACGAGGTCAATCTCGATGAGGAGGCGGAGGCGGTGCGGGCGGCGTGATTGCAGTGCTTCACCGTGGCGCGCCTCGATGGAGTCGGCGACCAACAAGCCTGCCCTCGTGGCGACGGTCAGCACGTTGGAGGCGCGGCGTTCGCGTGCCGCTTTGATTTGGTCACGGACATTCTCCCATTGCTTCGGTTTCATCTCGAAAAAATGGCCGTTTCCAGAGGTGAAAACGAGCGAACTCGTTCAAGAATCGAAAAAGAGCCGATTACAAAAAAAGTCGCCAGACGAGAGGGGTGCGCGGAGCGGAGAGAGTCGGACTCTCTTACCTCAAGATGGGCTTGCGTCAGCGTATTTAACTAACAACTACGCCCACCGATTCGCCCCCACAATGCACGCAAAAAAAACCAACTCAAACGCGGCTCCGATGGATGCCCGCTCGCTCGCAATCACTGTCAACATCTCGCCCGCTCAGGCCGCCGCCCTCGCCGCGTTTGCCGGTGATCGAGGCATAACCCAAGCAGATGCTTTGCTGCTGCTCGCCTTCGTGAAAATCAACACCGGCGGAAGCCTTTCCGAGGAGGCCGGTTTCATTGACGCCGTTTCCCAAATAGTGCTCACCGAGGGCCGCGCGGGTGACGTAGAAGACGGCGAGCCGCTCCCCTACGAGTCCCTTGATATTCAATACGCGGGCAACGAAGCCGCCCCCAGTAAGCCACTGGCACAGGGCGAGGGCATCGTCCCCATGATCGGCGGCAAGCCGTTCAAAGGCTTTGCCCGCGAAGATGAGGGCGAAGGCTGGAAGCAGGATTGAACCCGAGGCCGACACATGGACGCCCGCAGACCTTGCCCGCGAGAAGCGGGCGGGGTGGATCGGGGCGGACCGCCTGCCCGCTCTCATTCGACTGATCAGCGCGGCCCGGATGGAAGAACGCGACGCCCACGGGAGCGGTAACCCGTGCCGCCCGCCGCCGTCTCGCCGTCGCCCACGGCTGAACCGCGGTTGAGGCTCGGTTGAACCACGGTTGAGGCTTGGCGTGGGCCGCCAGCCCGCCGCCGCGATCAAACCGGCCTCAGTTCCCCGCCCCACGCCCCAACCCGCCGCCAAACCCGTCCCCAATGTAATGCCGGCCCCGGGGTGCTCGCCGTCGCCGTGGAGAGCACGGAATCCGCGCCTGCCACGACCCCGCCGACACCCGCCACCCCGCCGCCGTTCCGGGCTTGCCGCCCCCTTACCCTAACCCCGGCCATGCATTGCGCCGCTGTCGGCATCCTGACGCCCAGACGCACGGTTCCAGTGCCGCCAACCCGCCGCCGGTCTTACCTTCTCATGGGCCGTTACCCATACCTGCGCACAGCCACGAACAGCCAAGCACAATGCCGCAGGTGTTGTCAGTGGCGTTGTCAGTTGACCCTTTCCCCCTTCGTAACCACTTGACAATCAAGATGGTGGA
>JAIYBI010000143.1 GCA_027488595.1 Opitutaceae bacterium
CCTCACCCAAGGTGAGGTGGCTGAGTGGTCGAAAGCAGCGCTTTGCTAAAGCGCCGTAGGTGTAAAAGCCTACCGGGGGTTCGAATCCCCCCCTCTCCGCCAGTTTTTACCTCTGAAAAGGCAAAAACCGCTGGCTAGGTTGCCCAAATGACATGGCAACCTAACATGTCCCAGTCCGCATTCATCGTCACCAAGTTCACCAACCGCAACGGCGTGACCTCATGGCGAGTCGATGGCCGCCTCAACGGTCTTCGCATCCGTAAGAACTTCAAATCGCGTGAGGAGGCCGGAGCCGAAAAGGCCGCCCTCGACGCCAAGGCCGCCCAGACCGAAACCGGCGTCCGCACCACGTTGACCCGCCTGACCGAGGAGCAGCTCCACGAGGCCGAGGCCGCGTTTCGTCGCCTCGCCGCCTCGCCCAAATCGCTCTCGTTCTACCTCGATTTTGCGCTGGCCAACTACCGCGCCCCCGACCGCGAGCAGACCTTGGCCGACGCCGTCACGGCCTACGTCTCGTTCAAGACGCGCGAGCATGAACAGAACCTCCTCTCGATCTCCCAGCACGATCACATCCGCCGTCATCTCGACGTGCTCATGGAGAAGTTCCCCGCCGTGCTCGTCTCCCAGTTGACCACCCAGCAGCTCACGGAGCATTGCCAGCGCGAGAACGCCCGCCCGAAGACCATCAACAACCGTCGCGGCATCCTGCACACGTTCTTCAAATTCGCGTTCCAGAAGGACTGGGTCGCCGCGAACCCGGTCGATAAGATGCCCCATCACCGCATCGCCCACCGTCGCGGCTCCGCCAAGACCCTTTCCGCCGAGCAGGCCGAAAAGCTCATGCACCACGTCGAGAAGATCAACGGCGGCGAGATGGTGCCTTACTTCGCCCTCGCGCTCTTCGCCGGCATTCGCCCATGCCTCCGTCATGGCGAGATTCTCAAGCTCAAGCCCGAGCATGTCCGGCTCGATACCGGCGTCATCCTGATCGAGCCCGAGGTCTCGAAAGTCCGCATGAAGCGCAACGTCACCATTCACCCCAACCTTGCCGCCTGGTTGACCGCCTATCCGCTGGAGAAATTTCCGATCATCCCGACGAACCTTCAGCACAAGCGCGCGGCCGTCGCCAAAGACTTCGACCTCTCCCACGACATCATGCGGCACACGTTTATTTCGATGCACGTCGCCAAATTTCGTTCGATGGGCGAGGCCGCTTTGCAGGCAGGTAACTCCGAGAGCATCATCCGCAAACACTACTTGGATTTGAAGACCTCCGCCGAGGCCGAGAAGTTTTACGGCATCATGCCCGCACTGGGTGCGCCCGTCGCAAAAACCACCGCCGTCGCAAAGCCGCTCGCGTTCCCAACGCAGGCCGAGCCGTTGGCGGTCGCGAGCTGATCGACCACCGGCCCGCACGAGCCCGCGCCATCACCGGCGCGGGCTTTTTCATGCCCGTTGCGCCCCGTGCCGTCGCGCATGGACACCGTTCCTTGTGCATGAATCTTCCCTCCGTTTTCCCCCTTGGGGTCCTTCATCGAATCGCCTCGCAGACATCGCGAACGTTGCCACGCAGCCAGCGATGTGCTGGATCGGCGTCCAACCGCGGATGCCAGAGCATTGACACGGTAAACTCTGGAGGAGTGACCGGCAGACGAAAACTGTGCATGCCCGCGCGTAGATTGCCCGTATGTCGCTCAGGAACACTGGCGATAAGATCGGAAGCCCGAGCGAGAGAAAGCGCGGTCGAAAAACCTCCGACGATTACGACGGGAATTTCTCGTTCCACCCCAAACGGCTCCAAGGCCTGATCGATAGGCTCCTTGTCGATTTCGAGTCGTGATATCGAGATATGCCTTCCGGCCGCATAGCGAGCGGGGGTGATCTTGCCCTGCGTCAGTGGGTGCCCTTTCCGAACCACACCGATGTAGCGATCCCGGAATAAGGCCTGGGTGCGCACTTCCGGACTTGTCGTCATCTCCACCACGCCGGTTTCGAGATCAACGGTTCCGTCGCGAAGCGGCGTGCTATCTTTGTTTGGCTTTTGCACAAAGCGCAGCCGCACGCCGGGAGCTTCTTCACCGATACGAGCAATGAGATCGGGGCCGAAGTTTTCAACGAAGCCTTCACTAGTCCGCAGCGTGAAGGTTCGGACAATCTGTTTAAGATTGAGCTTCTCGGTGGGACGCAAAACCGCTTCTCCGCCCTGAACGAGCTGACTCACTCGCTCGCGGAGTTCGAGTGCGCGGGGAGTAGGAACAAGACCGCGTCCGGCTCTCACCAATAGAGGATCGCCTGTGGTTTCCCGCAGGCGAGCGAGCGCCCGGCTCATCGCCGACGGGCTGAGCCGTAACCGGCGAGCTGCACGCGCCACGCTGCCTTCCGCTAGCAGGACATCAAGGGTTACGAGCAGATTTAGATCGGGCCGCGACATGCTTCTAGCATCCAGTGACATGGCGTCAAACGCACGCATAAAGTGCAAACGGTGCGTCTTCCGCCATATAAGGAAATGGGCTAAAGTGCTGTCCATGTTAAAGACCATCATCGCAGAACGAACCGAGGCAGTCGCTGAAAGGGCTGAGCACACACCTTCGATGCGGGGGGCGATCGCCACCCTGTCGCTGTCCATGTTACTATCCTCGCTAGGCACCAGTATCGCGAATGTGGGCCTGCCGACCTTGGCCCAGGCATTCACCGTCTCCTTCCAAGAAGTCCA
>JAIYBI010000531.1 GCA_027488595.1 Opitutaceae bacterium
CGTCAGCGGCCGCACCCGCATCTCCGGTGCCAACGTCCTTGAGTTCGGCTCCGGGGTCAGCGGTAAGGAAGTCAACGCCGGTAGCATCGGTTATGGGGCTTTCAACGCCAATAGTCTGGATATCATCGGCGCGGGTAATTCCGTCGGCGCCCGCTCAATCACGCTCATCGCCGAGGGTGGCACCAACCTCAGTTCCGGCCCGCTCAACTTCGGTGCCCGTTTAGGGCAGCACATCAATCTCTACGGCACCACCCATGGCATCGGAATCATGGATTCCACGATCTTCTCCCGAGTGCCAAACGATCAGACTTTTCGCTGGTTTGATGGCGGAACCGGGTTCAACCAGAACCCCACCAACTCCGTCAACGGCCGCACCTTGGCGACCCTCAACTCCGGCGGCCTCAACCTCGTCACCGGCGTCTTCACCGGCAACGGCAGCGGCCTGACCAATATCAGCGCCAGCGCCCTGCCCAATAACTTCAATTACCTCGGCATCAATGGCTCCAACGTCATCGAGTTCGGCCGCGGCGCGACCAAGAGCCAGGACAATGGTAACATCGGTTACGGAACCTATTCCGCCGGCGCCGCCCTCGACATCGTCGGTGCAGGCACGTCGCAAGCCACCCGCCGCATCCATCTTCACACCCAAGGCGGCCTCACCGTTCTCGGCCCTACCACCATCGTAGGCAGTATGAACGTCGAGGGCACCATCAGCCAAAACGGTCATCGCCCCTGGCTCAGCTCCTTCACCAACCACGCGATCGGCTCGCAGGACTGGACGACTTACTTCCGCACCGCCGTCGGCGGCTCCAACACCCAAGGCAGCTTCGCCTGGTATCGCGGCGGGTCCCACACCAACACCGAGCGCGACGCCGGCGGCGGCACCGCTCTAGCCAACCTCGATGCGAATGGTTTCTTCACCTCTGGCAGCCTGATGGCCAACGGTAGTCTGAATGTCAGCGGAGGCCTGAACTTCGGCACGAACTTTTGGAACATCTGGAGTGGAAGCGACCTGCACATCGCCAGGGGCGGCGGCATCCGAGCCACCCTTCTCGCCAACAGCACCGGCGGCTTCACCTTCTCCTCCGACCGCAATCTCAAGCAGGACATCCAGCCGCTTACTGGAGCACTCGCCGGCCTGCTTGCGCTCAAGCCCTCCACCTACCACTTCAAGAGCGATCCCTCCGCACCCCTCAGCATGGGTCTAATTGCCCAGGACGTGCAGGAAGTTTACCCTGAACTCGTCGGCGTGGTGGATAGAAAAGCCGGCACCCTCGGCGTGACTTACGAGGGTTTCATTCCCGTCATCATCGGTGCTACCCAGGAACAGCAGGCGCAGATTGAAACCCTCCAGACCGAAAACGCCGCCCTCCAGGATCGCGTCTCCGCCCTCGAGGCCAAGCTCGAAGCCCTCCTCCAGCGCCTCCCGTAAACCTGGGCTTAACCACTCCGTCCTTCGTCCCGCGACGCCCCCCCTTCCAGACGTTCCTCGTCTCCGTCGTCCGCCACCGCACCGCCCTCGTTCATCTCCGCCCCGTCCCCGCTCCTTAGCCGCCATGCGCTCGTTCTCCCGTCTGCTTGTCTTTGCGTTCGCCTCGCTCGCCTTGGCGGTGTCCGCCCGCGCCCAGGATGTAACGCCCACGGCGGACAACCGTCTCTACCGCCCCATCCCCACTGCCGCTGGCAACCCTTCGACGGGGCAGTTTGGCGGTTTCGCCCCCGTGGCTTCGGCCGCCGTGTCGGCGACAGGCGTGAATCGTCCGACCAGCGGCACGCTGCAACTGCGCGTCTCGCGCTTCGGCGCGGCGTTTTCCGTGGCCGCACCGGAATTCTTCCTCGGCGATATCATCGGCCTCCCGATCTCCACCTTCACCGACACCCTGAGCCGCCCCGTAGCCCTTCGCCGCGAACCCATCCGCGCGACCGAAGCGGCTTTCAAATACCGTCTCCCCGGCAGCTCCACCACCCTTACCTTCACGCCCTCCACCGCCGTCCTTGGCGAGCGCTATTTTTGGAGCCAGCACGCGCGCTTCGCCACCGTGCCCAACACCACCGGCACCTTCGAGCGCCTCGCCGTCGGGGCCGAGGCCGGCACTCTCCGCGATGGCTTTATCTACGCCAGCCAGTCCGGCGGCACCCGCATTTACTGGCGCACCGAGTCCCCCGTCGCCATTGAAGCGGGCACCAATGCCCCCATCTACGGCCTGTTGGATCGCTCCATCGTCACGGCCAGTGCCTCCCGCCTCCCCGTGCGCCGTATTTTCTGGACCGAGCAGGGTTTCCAAGGCCAGGCCGTCATCGTGCCAAAGGGCGATATCCAGCAAGTCCGCGTGGCCTACAACGACGCGGTCCCGGAGCTCGTCCCCGTGGGTCAGGAATATCTCACGCCGGGGATTGTGCGCGACGCCAATTCCGTTCCGTTGCCACGCTTCACCCTTTTCTACGACAACCAGCTGAGCAGCCTCCGCGCCTATAACCGCCAGGGCCGCGTGATGGTCGAGTTTCTCGGCGAGATCCGCAACGCCAGCTCCGGCCTGCGCCGCCAGGTCGGCGTCGAGATCGTGGACATTATTCAGGAAGCCGCCCCGGTCCTCGTGCAGGTGCCCATCGGCGAGCGCCTGTATCCGCTCACGCCCGAGACGGCCGCCAATCAGGTTTACCCCTTGCCCGCCGACGGCGTGCTCCGCTCCCAGGCCCTTGCCCGCGCCGACGATCAGCTCGCTGCTTACTTCCCTTCACCTGTCATCAGCCTCGGCTCCCTCGGAGTCGGCTTCACCGGTGAGTTCATC
>JAIYBI010000419.1 GCA_027488595.1 Opitutaceae bacterium
ATCGGCTTCTTCATCGTGCAGGGGGCCAACCTTTGCTTCGCCGCCGGGCAGATCGCTTACAAACGCACCCGCCCCGCGCTGTCGCATCTCACCGACGCCCATCTTTTCGCGTGGCTCACGGTCGGGGCTTTCGCCGCCACTGCGCTGGCCGCCGGGCCGCTGGTAAAATGGTCCGTCTTCGCCCCCACCGCGCTGCAATGGGGCGTGCTGGCGTTTCTCGGCCTGGTCGCGAGTGGACTCGGTTTTTTCGCGTGGAATCTCGGAGCGCTGCGGGTCAACACAGGCACGCTGGCCGCGCTGAATAACGCCAAGGTGCCGCTCGGCGTGCTGGTGTCGCTGGTTTTTTTCCGTGAGAGCGCCCACCTCGACCGTCTCGTGATCAGCTTCGCTTTGCTTGCGGCCGCTGTCTGGCTCGCCGAGTCGGGCCAGAAAAAACCCGCCGCTCCGGAGGAGACGACGGGTTGAGGAGTTTTGAAACGAAACGACTCTGTCGTTCCGCCACGTTCGGATGGAATCAGCGCGGATCGAGCACGCTGGCTTGGGACAACATGCCGGCAGAGGCGTTGCTCAGCGCAGTGGCCTTGCCGTTCTCTGTATCCAGAATCCACAACGCACGCATGTTCGCCGAGCGGGCGGTGAACACCAGGTGGCGGCCGTCGGCCAGCCAGGCCGGCTCAACCGCGTCGGACGAAGCCTTCGACACGATCTTGGCCGTGCCAGTCGAGAAGTCATACACGCCGATCTGGTAGCCGCTGCCGGCGCGCAGGGTGAAGGCGAGTTTGCGCGGGTCCGCCCGGCTCCAATCCGGCTCGGCGCAGTATCGGCTGAGCTGTGTGACGAGGCGACGCGCCTGGCCGCCCGCCGCCGGCATCACGAAAAGCTGCGGTGCGCCCATCGAGTCGGAAGTGAATACGATCTGCGAGTTATCCGGCGAGAAGCAGGGGCTGGCCTCGACCGCCTGGGTGCGGGTCTTGCGACTGATTTGGCGGCCTTGGGCGTTGCCGACGTAGATCTCGGGGTTGCCTTCGCCGGAGAGCACCATGGCGACGTTGCGGCCGTCGGGGCTGAAACGCGCACCGCTGTTGGTGCCCTTCAGGCTCACGTAGGTCGAACGCTGGAGATTGTTCAGATCGAGCGAGAAGATGTCGGGGAAACCGGTGCGGAAAAAACTGGTGTAGAGCAGGCGTCCGCCGTCCGGCGACCACTCGGGATTCAGGGCGAGGGCGCGGTCGTTGGTGATCTGGCGAACTTCGCCGAGGAAGAGGTCTCCGACATACACTTCGGGTTTACCGGTGCGCTCGCCGATGAAGGCCAGGCGCGAGGCGAAGAAGCCGGGCTTGCCGGTCATCGCGCGCACCGCCGCGTCGGCCGCGCGCAGGAGCGCGTTGCGCGAGGAGTTGCCGGAGACGACTTGGTTGAGCACCACCGCGCCTCCTTTGCTGATGGTCACCTGCACCTGGTTCGATGCGGCGGGGGCGAACTTCACGTCGAAGACGAAGCCCTGCGGCTGAAGGCGAAACGCGCCGTGCGCGCCGAAGGCGGTGCGGGCGAGGGTTTGTAATTCCGGGGTGCTGGCCGAGACGTTGATGGCGGTATTTTTCAGGACGGTGTTGATGACAACGTCACCGAGGTTGCGGTTCGCGCTCTGGGCGAGCGCCGGTGATGAGGAACCAGCCGCGAGCGCGGCCAGCACGATGAGGGAGAGAGTTTTGAACTTGGAGAAAAGTCGGGTAGTCATGTGGAGTGTTGACCGTTCATCTATTTACCCCGCCACTCGCACGCTCAACGCCAAACCATTTTTCAGCCTCATTTATCCGTCCATGACTCCCGAAGACATCAAAGAACACCTCAAGCAGGTCAAATACCCCGGTTTTAGCCGCGACATCGTCTCTTTTGGGATCGTCAAATCCGCCGCTTTAATCGAAGGCACCGCCCGCGTCGCGCTGAACCTCACCACGTCCGACCCGAAAATCCCTCTCCACCTCAAGAAGGAAGTCGAGGCCTGCTTGCGCGTCATGCCGGGCGTAAAGGATGTCGTGATTGATATCGCCGTCTCCGCCCCGAAGGCCGCGCCCGCCACCGGCGGCAACCTTGGCGGCAACACCTCCGCGCCGAAGACGATCAAGTTCGCCGTCGCCATCGCCTCGGGCAAAGGCGGCGTCGGCAAGTCCACTTTTTCGGTCAACCTCGCGGTCGCCGCCGCCGCCCACCTCGCGTCGCTCGGCCGGCCTGGACGCGTCGGCCTGATGGATTGCGATATCTACGGACCCTCCGTGCCGCTGATGATCGGCCTCCAGGGCGAGCGCCCCACCGTCACTGGCGAGGGAGCAGACACCCGTCTCATCCCACTCGAAAAGCACGGCGTAAAGGTCATGAGCATGGGCTTCCTGGTGGACGACAACACGCCGGTGGTTTGGCGCGGTCCGATGATCATGAAGACCATCCAGCAGTTCGTGCAGAACGTGGACTGGGGTCCGCTTGACCTCCTTTTGGTGGATCTTCCGCCCGGCACTGGCGACGCCCAGCTCTCGCTCGTGCAAACCCTGCCGCTTGACGGCGCCGTGCTGGTGACCACCCCGCAACCCGCCGCCACCCAAGTGGCGCGCAAGGGCGGGCTGATGTTTCAAAAGGTCAACGTGCCCCTCATCGGCGTGGTGGAGAACATGAGCCACTTCACCGACCCCGCCGGCCTGCGCCACAAGCTCTTCGGCGAAGGCGGCGGCCAGCTCACCGCCGATAGTCTCGGCACCAGTTTGCTCGGCCAAGTTCCCTTGCTCCCTGAGATTCGTGAGGGTGGCGACGCAGGGATGCCGCTCGTTGCCGACCAGCCGACGGGCGAGGCCGCCGCCGCCTTCCACGCCATCGCGGTCGAGTTACTCGCCCGGCTGGCCAAGAAAGCCGCGAGCGTGCAGTCTCCCTCGGTGTGACGCATCACCCCCTCATGCCAACGTCCCTTGTGAAAAAGATCTTTCCAACGCAAAGTCGCCAAGACGCAAAGGGCGCAAAGACCGATAAGTGAGCTGAATCTTTG
>JAIYBI010000509.1 GCA_027488595.1 Opitutaceae bacterium
CCACGCCTGCGGAGCGGGGTAAATTTTCGGAGCTGCTGACCCAGAATGCCCCGCTGCGCCAGGGCCTCATCCGCTTCATCGAGAGCTTCCCGCGCGACGCCCATCCGATGGCTATACTCTCGGCAACTTTTAACGCCCTCGGCGCCTATTACCCGCACCTTTCCAGCATTAACCACCAGAGCGATCTGGAGCACTTCGACGAGGCCGCCGCCATCGCGATTTCCAAGGTTCGCACCATCGCCGCGCATACTTATCGGGTCAGCAAGGGCCTGCCTTTCAACTACCCGAACCCCAAGCTCGGCTACTGCGAGAACTTCCTGCACCTGATGTTCTCCGAGCCTTACTCGGAGTTCGCCCCCACGCCTGAGGTCGCCTCGGCGTTGAATCTCTTCCTGCTCCTGCACGCCGACCACGAGCAAAACTGCTCCACCTCCACGGTGCGTATGGTGGCCTCGGCCGGCGCGAACCTTTTTGCCTCCGTCTCGGCCGGCGTGAACGCCCTCTGGGGTCCGCTCCACGGCGGCGCCAACATGGCCGTGATCGAGATGCTCAAGAACATCCACGCCGACGGCGACGACGGCACCCGCTTCATCGCCGCCGCCAAGTCCGGCAAGGGCGACCGCCTGATGGGCTTCGGCCACCGCGTCTACAAGAACTACGACCCGCGTGCGAAGATCATCAAGGCCTCCTTCTACAAGGCTCTCGCCTCCCTCGGTATTAAAGACGACCCGCTCCTCAACATCGCGATGAAGCTCGAGGAGTGTGCGCTCAACGACGACTACTTTGTGCAACGCAAACTCTACCCGAATGTGGATTTCTACTCGGGCCTGATCATGCGCGCGCTCGGCATTCCCGACAACATGTTCACTGTCATGTTCGCCATCGGCCGCATGCCCGGCTGGATCGCGCAGTGGCGCGAAGTGGCGGCCAACCCCAAACTCAAAATTTATCGCCCCCGCCAGGTTTACGTCGGCGAGCCGCTTCGCAATTACGTGCCGAGCAGCCTGCGCAAAGAGTAAGAAGAGGGCCTCAACCAAGCCGCCTTACGAGGCGGCTTTTTCTTTTTCCGCTTGGGCGTGGAAGACTTCTTCCAGCTCCAGGCCTGTGAGCTGTTTGATCCCGCCGAGCAGACGCCATAGCGCGAACATCATCATGCCCATGCTTGGCACCACGATGATGGGCCAGCTCATCCACTGCATTTTGCCGAGCTGCGCGTTAAACTCCGGCGTGCCTGCCGCTGCGGTGAGCAGCCAGCGCGCGAGCGCGAAGTTAAGCGCCGCGCTCACCAGGAAAGAAAACGTCACCAACCAGCCCGCTTGGACCAACAGGCGCTCAAACGCCGTCTGGTTGCCACGCGCGGCCAGTGCCGCGTCCACCTTCGGGATATCTATCACTTGGTCATTGTAGAGAAATTCCCGGATGAGGGGACGTTTTGATTTCATGGAGAGCAGCACGCCGAGACCGATCACCGTCGGCACCGAAGCCTCTTTCACTGCAAACCACAGCCCGTCTAGTTTCGCCAAGCCGAAGCCGCCGGTGAGCAGCGTGCTCACGAAACCGAGCCCCGATACGAAGTTCACTTTGCGACGCTGGAGGAAATCCCAGACGCCGTAGCCGAGGGGGAAAAGCAGCGCGAGCACGAGCGCCGCTTCGGGACCTAGCCGCTCGGGTGAGCTCAGCTTTGAGAGCACCAGCGAGGGCACGGCGATGTTGCAGATGAGATTGACGAAGATGTTTTCGCGCTTGGCTGGAGTGGGCATGGAAGAAAAACGAAGCGCGGAGGATGACCGCGATAGGAAACCCACCGGAAGCACAAAAGCGCCCCAAGGTCACAGCAGGCTTTTTCGTGCGTTTTCCCGTTTCGTGCGCAAAGGTGTGCGGCATGATACTTCTCGGGGTAAACATTGATCACTGCGCCACCGTCAGGCAGGCGCGCTATCGCGGCTATGCTCAAACCGTCGGCGGACCGGTCGAGCCTGATCCGGTGCTGCTTGCCACGCTCGCCGAGCGGGCTGGCGCGGATGGCATCACCATCCATCTGCGCGAGGATCGCCGTCACATCCAGGAGCGCGACGTCTGGCGGCTCCGCGAGGTCGCTCAGACGCGGATCAACCTTGAGATGGCCTGCACGCCGGCGATGACGGCCTTCGCCCTCGCGGTGAAGCCGGAGTCGGTGTGTCTCGTGCCCGAGAGCCGCGAGGAAATCTCCACCGAAGGCGGGCTGGATGTCGTTGGCCAACGCGATCGCGTGCGCGCCGTGTGCGAGGCCATGTATGCGGCGGGCATCGCGGTGAGTCTCTTTATTGATGCGGATGCCGCGCAGATTGATGCTGCGGCGGAGTTGCGCGCGCCGTGGGTGGAGCTGCACACCGGCGCTTGGGCGAACGCATTTTATGGCCCGAAGCGAGCAGAGGAGTTTGCGCGACTGGTCGCTGGCGCACGGCAAGCGCACGCGGCGGGATTGGTGGTGAACGCCGGCCACGGCATCAACTACGTCAACGTCGCCGAGGTCCGCACCCTGCCGCACGTGCATGAGCTCAACATTGGTCACAGCATTATCAGCCGTGCGCTTACCACCGGCATCGAGGAGGCGGTGCGGGAGATGAAGGCGCGGATGAACCCGGCGACAAACCACTAAGCTTTTGCCCACGAAACACACGAAATGACACGAAACCCAAGCCGCCGGTCCCAAGGTTTTCTTTTCGTGCTTTTTCGTGTGTTTCGTGGGCAATTCCATCTCCGATGATCTCCGGACATGTTTTAGGATTGGGTTGCGATTTGTGCGACGTCGCGCGGGTGCGCGGCGTTTGGGAAAGGCAAGGCGAACGGTTTCTGGAGTTCACCTTTACGGCCGGCGAACGCGCTTATTGTCTCGGAATGCGCGATCCGGCGCCCTTTCTGGCTGCGCGCTTCGCGGCCAAAGAGGCGGTGGCGAAAGCGTTTGGCACAGGCATCGGCGCGGAGCTGGGTTGGAAATCCATCGAGGTGTATCACGGGGAACGGGGCGAACCGCTGGTGCGGTTGGACGCCCAAGGATTGGCGCTGCTCGCGGCGCGCGGGGCGGCGGGGGTGATGTTAACGCTTTCGCACACCGACACGACGGCGTTGGCGGTGGCGGCGCTGGTCAAGCAGGCTTGACGCGTTGCCCTCCGCATCGCCCTTTTGTGCAGATGCAGAACGCTACTCATCCGATCCTGACTTGCGCGGAGGCGCGCGCGTTCGAGGAAACGTATTTGGCGCGAGACGAGGGGCGTGAATGGACGGCGATGCAGCAGGCTGGCCGTGGAATTGCCAAGGCCTTGCTTCGTGACTTCGAGGAGATCGGCGGGATGCCTGAATCCGCCCGGGTGCTGGTGCTGGCGGGGAAGGGCAACAACGGCGGCGATGCGTTGCTTGCCGCCGCGGAACTCCTGGCCCGTTGCCCGCAGGTTGAGGTAGAGGTGGTCTTTGCGTTTGGCGAACGGGAACTGCGTCCACTTTCGGAACGCGCCTGGCGGGCTTTGAGTGCGGCCTCGGGGTCGAGAGTGCGCTCGGTGACGGAGGCGTCGCTGACGGGCGGCTACGATCTTTGTCTGGATGGTGTTTTCGGATACCAATTTCGTGCGCCGCTGCCCGCCAAGGTCGGCGCGCTGCTGGCAAAGGCGAACGAGTTGCCGGTGCGTTTACGCGCGGCGGTTGATCTGCCGAGCGGCTTGGACGATGAGAAGGCCTTCCGCGCGGATTTTTCCTACGCCACCGGCAGTTTTAAAGCCCCGCTTTTCACCCTGCCGAACGCGGGACGCGTGCGTTTGGTTGAGCTTGGCTTCCCGGTCACTAGTCAATCAATGATTGACAAGGTGCTGGATGCGGGAGTTCTGGATTCGTTGCGTGGATTCCGGCCCTCGCAGTGTGAGAAACGGACCTTTGGCCACTTGTTGGTGGTGGCGGGGTCGCGCTGGTATCCGGGTGCGGCGCTGATGGCGGTCTCGGCCGCGCTGCGCAGCGGGGTGGGTTTGGTGACGGCGGCGGTGCCGCAATCGCTTGTGACGGCGTTTGCCGCGCGGGTGCCGGAGGTAATGTGGTTGGGTTTGCCTGAAACGCCTGGAGGCGACCTCGCCGGCGAGGGCATAGGACCGCTTCGGGCTGCGGTTGCGCGCGCCTCGGCGGCGTTGATCGGGCCGGGGCTGGGGCGTTCACGGGACACGATGGGACTGGCTTTGCAGTTTGTGAAGGGTTCCCCCGTGCCACTGGTCATTGACGCTGATGCGCTGCAGCCCGAGACCGTGGCAGCCGGCACGGCACCGCGGATTCTCACGCCTCATGCGGGGGAATACGAACGCATCCAGTCGCGAATCGCACCGGCCTCGATTGTGGCGCGCAAGGGACCGTTTACGCGGATCGAGATCGGGTTGGGTGGCGCGGCGGAAGTCAGCGTGTTCGGTGGACCGGCGCTGGCCCGCGGAGGCAGCGGTGATCTGCTGGCGGGTCTCACGGCCGGTTTGCTCGCCCAGACACCCGAGGATCCTGCGGGGGCGGCGGCTCGCGGCGTGGTTTGGCACGGGCTGGCGGCGGATGCGATGGCGCGTAAGCACGGCCAGGTGGCACTCCACACCACCCAGCTTCTCGATTTTCTCGGACCGGTGCTGCGGGAGTGACCGTATGAGCGAGATGACTGAAACACGGGCGTTTCTGGTTTTGAATGCGCTGCCCGATATAGGGCCGATCACGACCAACCGGTTACTGGCGCATTTTGGCGGCGATGTGCTCCGGCTTTTCACGGCGTCGGCGCGCGAGCTCGAAGAGGTGAAGGGCGTGGGCGCAAAGATCAGCGGGAATCTGCGCCGATGGAGCGAGCTGGTTGATTTGCCGAAGGAAGAGAGTCGGCTGGCGGAGGCGCAGGCGACTTTCGTGACCTGCCGGGATGCGGCGTATCCGCCCCTGTTGCGCGAGATTTCCGATCCGCCGCTCGGCTTGTATCGGCGGGGAGACTACACCTTTGACGCGCCTTGTGTGGCGATCGTGGGCTCGCGACGGACAACGCTCTACGGGCAGGCGACGGCGAAGAAGCTCGGGCACGACCTGGCGAAGCTGGGCTTTTGCGTGGTGAGCGGACTGGCGCGGGGAATTGACACCGCTGCGCACGAGGGCGCGCTGGAGGCGGGCGGGCGCACGGCGGCGGTGCTGGGCAACGGCATTGATATCATTTACCCGCCGGAGAACCTGAAGCTCTATCAACGCATCGAGGAGAACGGCGGGGCGATTTTGACTGAGTTTCCCTTCGGACGGCGGGCGGACAAGCAGTCGTTTGCGATGCGCAACCGGATCGTGGCCGGAATGTGCCGGGCGGTGATCGTGGTGGAGAGCGACGTGAGCGGGGGATCGATGATCACGGCGCGTTTTGCGGGGGAGCAGGGGCGGTTGATTTTCGCGGTGCCGGGGCGGATAGACCAGCCGAGCAGCGCGGGGTGTCACCAACTCATCCGGGACGGGGCGACCTTGTTGACGAGCGTGGACGACGTGTTGAGCGAGTTGAATTACCTCGAAGGATTTGGACCGGCTGGCGTGGCAGTGATTCCGGAGAACGCGGCGCGAACGGGTGTGACGGCGGGGCAGATGGCGCAGGCGAATCTCACGGACGACGAAGCGCGGGTGGTGAAGGCGTTCGCGGGCGGGGCGATTTTATCGGTGGATTCGCTGGTGGCTCAGACGGGGTTGGCGGCGCATCAGTTGTCGTCGCTGCTAATGATGCTGGAGCTAAAGCGGGTGGTGGCGAAGCGCTCGGACGGGTGCTTCGAGTTGCGGTAGTAAGGGGCTATGGACGGGCGACTCGCAGTCGTAAAAACTGGGCGGGCGCAGTGGTCAAGGTGCTCTCGGCGCGGACGGTGACGGTTTCGCCGCCTGCGGCGGCGGTGCGGGAAATC
>JAIYBI010000342.1 GCA_027488595.1 Opitutaceae bacterium
CCAGGTCAACTTCACCTACCGCTTCAGCGCGCCCTTCTCCGGGTCCGCCGCCGCGCTTTACGAACGCCTGCGCACGCTCAACCCCGCGCCCCACGCCGCCTACCTCGATTTTGGCGATTTCCAAATCGTCTCCAGCACGCCCGAGCGCCTGCTCCGTGTCAGCGGCGACCGCCTCGAAACCCGCCCCATCAAAGGCACCGTCCCCCGCCTGCCCGACCCCGCCGCCGACGCCGCGCAACGCGCCGCCCTGCTCGCCAGCGCCAAGGACCACGCCGAGTTGCTCATGATCGTGGACCTCGCCCGCAACGATCTCGGCCGCGTCGCCGTGCCCGGCTCCGTAAAAGTCACCGCCCGACACGACCTCGAAACCTACGCGACCGTTCACCACCTCGTCGCCACCGTGCAGGCCGCGCTCGCGCCCGGCCGCGACCGTTTTGACGCCCTCCCCGCCCTGCACCCGGGCGGCAGCATCACTGGCGCGCCCAAAATCCGCGCCATGCAGATCATCGCCGAGCTCGAGCCCGTCCGCCGCCACGCCTACACCGGCGCGCTCGGCTGGCTCGGCTACGATGGCGGCGCCGACCTCGCCATCGCCATCCGCACCATCACGTGTGCTCGCGGTGTCGCCACCTATCACGTCGGCGGCGGCATCACCTGGGACAGCAACCCCGCCGCCGAATACGAAGAAACCCTCCACAAGGGCCGCGCCCTCCATCAAGCCCTCAACCCCTAAAGATATCTTTCTCCTCAATCTTTCTCTTAATCTTTCTCCTCTCCGGTCCCACCTCGGATTAAGAGTAAGAGAAAGAATTTAGAGAAAGATTCCCAAGCCTCGCCATGTCCCTCGCTCCCCAAGTCCTGCTCGACGGCCGTCTCGTCCCCGCCGCCGAGGCCAAAGTCTCCGCCCTCTCCGATGGTTTCCTCTTCGGCCACGGCGTCTTTGAAACCATCCGCACCCGCGCCGGCCGCCCCCTGCTTTTCGCCGCGCACCATGCGCGCCTCGCGGCCAGTTGCGCCGCACTCGGGCTCGACGCTCCGCCGCCCGCCGACGAACTCGCCGCGCGCATCACCCGCTTGCTCGCCTCCGTCGCCATGCCCGTCGCCGCGGTCAAAATCGTGCGCTTCCGCGATTTCTCCCGCACCGCCGAACTCATCACCGCGCGCACCCTGTCCTACTCCCCCGCCGACACCTTGCGCGGCTTCCGCGTGCAAACCTTCCGTCAGGGCGAGCGCGACGGCCGCCTCACCGGCCACAAAACCCTGAACTACCTCGAAAACCTGCTCGCCCGCCGCGCCGCCCAGGCCGCCGGCTTTGACGAGGCCCTCTTTATCACCCCCGCCGGCCGCGTGCTGGAAGGCGCAGTGAGCAGCCTTTTCATCGTGAAAGACGGCCACGCCCACACCCCGCCCCTCGCCGCCGGCATCCTTCCGGGAGTCGCCCGCGCCCGCGTGCTCGCCCTCATCGGCCCGGAGCGCGCACACGAGACCGAACTCACCCTCGACGCCGTGCTCGCCGCCGACGAGTGCTTCCTCACCAACGCCCTCATGGGTGTGATGCCCGTCAGCACGCTCGATTCCCACAAATTCCGCCCCGACTCCCCCGAAACCACCGCCCTCCGCCACGCCTTCGCCCACTCCCCCGAGTAGCGCTGCTAGAGCAAATCACTCAAGGCTTCGTTGGCGGAGCGAAGGCGGGAAGAGAGAGTTGTGATCACGAGGCGGTGCAACTTGCCAGCGAGCACCGGATCCACTGTTTCCATTTGTTCAAAGCTGTCGTGCGTGATGCGCAGCATTTTTGTCGCGGTATCCGCGCAGACGTCCGCGCTGCGCGGGGTGCCGCTATAGAAGCCCATCTCACCTATGATCGTGCCGGGGCCATAGGTGCGGAGGCGTTTGCGGAAATCGGACTCCTCGATCACGAGCTGAATGCTCACGCGGCCCTTGAGCACGACGAAGAGCGCGTCGCCGGCTTCCCCTTTGCGGATGAAGGTCTCGCCCTCGGACGCGGTCCGCTCCTCGAAGTGACGAGCAACCGACGCAGCCTCGGCCGGCGTCAATCCGCCGAAAATCTGGTCAATCGTGACCTGTTCGACGACCTCGCTCAGGATGGTCTGTTCCGCCCATTCGAGACCGCGGTCGAGGTCGAGGTAACTTCGCGCCGGGCTCCGCGAGATATCGAGGCCGCTCGCGAGCATTTTTTTCGTCAAGGCGGACGAGACTCCGGTAAAGACGACCTGGGTGTTCGCATCCGTGCATAATTTAAGGAGCTTGCGCAGCACCATGACCGATGAGGCATCAATACCGCGCACGAGCCAGAAATCGAGGACCAGCACCCGCGCCTTCCCGGGCACATCGCGCAATTGGTCGAGCATGGCGGTAGCGGTGCCGAAGAAGAGGTAGCCTTGAAAGACCGCGCCCTGCAGTTGCTCCCCGTGGCTGCGCAGCCAGTCCATTTCCGCGGGCAGGCGCTCGACGTTCGAGTGGCGCACCATGCCGTTGAAGCGGTGCTTGATCACCGATGTCCGGCTGAACGTAACCACAAAGCTCACCATTGAAAAAACCACCCCGAGCAACACGCCGGGCACGATGCCAAAGCCGACCACGATCGCCAGGATCGCCAACATCGTAAGGTAGTCGCCGCGCGGCATCTCGCGCCGGCTGTCCCACAGCCAGTGCATGAGCAGTGAAACACCAAGGTAGAGGATCAGCCCCGTGAGCACCGGCTTCGGCAGCAACGCCAGCCCTCCGGGCGCGAGGAGCATGAGCAGCAGCACCAAGGCCACGCACACTCGCCCGGCCCAAGGTGAATTCGCGCCGGCGCGGAGGTTGAGCAGACTGCGGTTGAAAGAGTTCACCGCCACCAGTCCGCCCGAGAGGCCGCCCAGGATGTTGGCCAGCCCGAGCGCCTTCAGCTCGCGATCGAAGTCCGCATCCTGTCCGGTCGCGTGGTCAAGGCTGGTTGCGTTGAGCAGGATCGTGACGACCACGACCATCGTCATGGCCACGAAATCGTTCGCATGAATGACGATCAAATCCCAGCGCACCTGACTCCAGGCCAAGTTGAAGGGCTGGCTCCACGCGCCCAGCGACAAGGGGCTGAGCAGCAGGCCGGAAGCTTGCGCGGTAGCGAGGCTGGTGCCGCTCACAGAAAGCGTCGCGTGAAAGAGCAGCACCGCGCCGAAAATCACCCCGGGTATCACCAGAAAATGCTTCGAGTAACGTTTCAAGGCGATCAACACCGCCGCCACTAGCAGCGCCGTCACCCAAGCCAGCGAGGGCACCGCCGCGATCAGAGCCCACGTCGTGTGCTCCGGCGAAGCGCCCACCAGCATTTTCCAACCACCCGACACCAACAGAAAACCCGAGCCGACCAAAAAGCCCCCCACGACGGGAAACGGGATGTAGCGGACATAACGCCCCCAACGCCGCTCGCCGACGAAATACAGGATCAGTCCGCAGCACATGGCGGCGACGAATAAAAACATCAGCACCGTCGGCAGCAGCTCGGCCGAGCCCGAACCGCCCGCGCCACGCGTGATTTCGGCCGCGATGGCCGCGACCGTGACTGCAAGAATAGCCGACGGATTGGAGTCCGGGCCGCCCAAGGCGAACCCGAAGGAACTCCGCCACGACAGGACCAAGATGGTCACGCAACTACTGACAATGGCCGCCAGCACTGCGATTCCCGTGTGCGGTGCAAGCACGCCGCCGAAGATAAGGGTCGCGAATCCACTCGCATAAGCGAGAGTCATCAACGCGCAGATGGCGCCGGCCAGGACATTGGGCGCGAATGGTTTCGCAGATGGATTGATGATTTGGGCAACGCTCAAGGGTTTGTTTAAAATGCGTAATCCGTATCGAGCGGGGTTGCCGCCAGAGCTTCCGGCGAAGGTGTTCCGAGGCAAGAAAAAGGCCTGGTCCCCCCTTCGAGCGAGGGCGGGCCAGCGGCCCGCGCAGCTTTTCGCTACATCGGCCCCGGCTGCGCTCCACGCCTTCCCCGCAGGGACATTTACGGCGACCGGAGTATAAACCCCGACGCTCCCTAGTAACTGGCTGCACCCGTCAGTAGATTCCGCTGGAAAACCACCGGTGTGCTCGTCGAACCATTGGGGTTGATGAAGCTGGTTGAAATCCTGATGGAGCTTGGCCGAAACATGGCATTCACGATGGGCTGATCTCCGTTGGTGCCTTGCAGCTGCATGGATTCAATTATCACGTCCTTCATTTCCAACTTGAAGAAAATCACCGGCGCCTCCGGTTGGCCAAAACTCACGCCGCTGAGGATGACCTCGCCGTAAACCGTCCCGGCCGCCACCCCGGTAAACATCAGGGGATACGCTTTGCCATCCAAAGCCATGACGCACTCCAGACCACTGAACTCGAATGGGCTTCCCACGGTTGTCGACCCGAGTTCGAAAGGCCTTATGCCACCCAGCGAGTAAGAGGAAACTTCGATTTGGTTGCGGAAATCGGTGGGACCGAAATTGGGGCCTGCCTGCACCACCGAAGTTCCCTGCACCTCCGGCCCGGTGATTTTCATAAAATAGGAAACGCTCTGCGCCTGCACCGATAGGCACAGACAAACGCCAACGAGGGCGGCGGTGAGGAAACGAGACAGGATGGGTGTTTTCATGGTGTTAAAAAAATGCAGAAAAGGCGGATTCGAACCGGCACGCTCAGGGCGCCGGGGGAAGGTATTCGATGAGGATACGTCCGAAGCGGCGCGGGCCGGTCACCGTATCAAGCGCCTCAAAAAGCGCGCGGTCGTTGGCGGGATCGGTCAACAGGGGCACCACCGCGCTCGCCCCGAGGCTTTGCCAGGTAATCAGGTCGGACGAGAACTGCGCCGTGTAGCGCAGGGGCGCATTCAGGCGGGCGCCGAACACGAGCGAGATGCGGCCGCTCGCGGTGATCTGGCCTAGCTTCGGCGCGAAGGCGAAGTCGAGATCTGGACGCGCGTCGGAGACCGTCGGGTCTTTTTGAAACGCAAACTCCTCCAGCAGTTTCAAGCCGTCGCCGTCGAGGTCGCTGGTGAGCACGGCATTCGCGCCATATAAACCGTTCTGAGCGAGCCAGGCGTCAAATACCCGACGCTGGATGTGGCTCACCTTCACTCGCACCGGCCCCGACGCAGGCGAGGGTTGGGCCAGACTGAACATCAGGTAGCGCGCATCCGTCGGCACCGACACGAAGGTCGAGCCACCCACCAAAAAATCCTCGGGGATATTCGTGCCGGTGGGAAACGCCCCCGACCCCGCCCTCGGCGTGTAGTAGTCGCGCCCCGCCTCCAATGCGGTCGGCAACCGTTTAAAATCAGTTCCTTTTTCGATCACTTGGGTGCGGGTGAAAACCGCCAGGACCGGGTTGATCTGCCCGCCCAGCAGGGAGAGCCCCTGCCGCTCGAAACGCAGAAAATCCCCCTCGCGCACCGTCGGAAATTTCTCCAACAGCGAGTGGGCGTTGGCGTTATCTATGATC
Source organism: Opitutaceae bacterium (assembly GCA_027488595.1). Classification (GTDB taxonomy): domain Bacteria; phylum Verrucomicrobiota; class Verrucomicrobiia; order Opitutales; family Opitutaceae; genus IMCC26134_A. Next base: position 5,479 of record JAIYBI010000342.1, read on the forward strand.
GCGTTGAGGGTCGCCGGAGTCCGGCCCACCGAGTTTAGACCTTCGTGCAGGTAGGTATCCGTCGGGCTCACTTCCAAAGTAGTCACCGCTGCCACCGGCAGGGTGGCCGGATCGTTGGTCGGGGCTGGCCGCACTTGGAAAATCGGGCTCGATAGCACTATGCTGTTCCCGGGCCCCGCATGAAGCCCGACCGACCAGATCCGCGCCTCGGGATCCACCACGCCAAGAAACACCGGCTCCCCCGCGCTGCCCGGGCTCGGCTTGGACACGCTGCCGAGTAAACCGCCATCTGACCCGAAGTAGTCGAGTTGGTAGGTGGCGCTCACGCTCGCCTGATGCGCGATCACCACCCCGAAGCCCTGCAACGCACGCGACGAGAAAAGAAACACGCCGCCCGGACCGCTGTTCGCAAGCATCCCGCCCGGTCCCGGCGCGCCACCCGGATTCCAAATCGTCATCGCGGTCGGGTTCCCGCCTTGCACCACAAAACTCGTGCCAGCGAGGGTCGTCGCCACGCTTGTGGAGTTCGGCACCGCGCTGCCATCCACCGGAGAAATCGCCGTCCAGACCAAGCGTCCGCTCTCCAGCATGTCGTTCGTCGAATTCACCCGAAACGGCGCCCCGACCACAACGCCAGTCACAAGACAAAAGGCGCAGATAAAGGCTGAAACAAAAACGGTTCGCGTAGGCATGAAAATCAGGTCGAAGGGCAGTTGCGTTCAAAACCGCGCAGTGATCTTAGCGCAAACCACGGGCGACAAATTTGCCGGCTACAAGCATAAACCCCTATTTTTCCCTGAAAATCCACGGCGCCGAGGGATCGAAACGTGATCGTAACAAGAAACCATTAGCGACCAAGCGACCTACTCCTGATTTCGCGGGTGAAACTTCCCATGCTGCTCGACCAACCGACGGTCGTCCACCGTTGTGTAAATTTGCGTCGTCGCCAGATTAGCGTGGCCGAGCATTTCCTGGATCGCCCGCAAATCCGCCCCGCCGCCGAGCAGGTGCGTGGCGAAACTGTGCCGCAACTGGTGCGGCTTCACCCCGCGCGCGATGCCCGCCGCCGCCGCGTATTTCTGCACGAGATACCACAGTGTCTTGCGCGACAGCGCCGCCCCGCGTTCGCTTAGGAACAGCGCGCTGCCCGTCTTAGCCTTCACGAAACTCCCCCGCCCCGCCTCCAGGTAAACCCGCAGCGCCTCCGCCGCCTTCGTCCCCAACGGCACCACCCGCTCCTTCGAGCCCTTGCCGAAAACGCGCAAAAATCCATTCTCCAGATCCACCTGTTGCAGCGTCAGGCCCGCCAGCTCCGACACCCGCAGTCCGCTCGCGTAAAACAGCTCCAGCATCGCCCGGTCGCGCAGCGCAAACGCATCCCCGCCCGACGGCGCGGCCAGCAGTCGCTCAATTTCCGCCTCGCTCAGGGTGCCGGGCACGCGGCGCACCAGCTTCGGTCCTTGCATGAGAGTGGTGAAATCATCCGTGCGCACCGCCTCGCGCACCAGGTGCCGGGCAAACATGCGCAGCGCCGACAGCTTTCGCGCCAGGCTCGCGACCGCGAAGTCGTCACCACTTAACGAATACAGCCAGTCCGTCGCCTGCGTCGCGTTCACCTGCGCCCAGTCCCGCACCCCCGCGTGCGCCAGATAGGCCGCGCATTGCCGCAGGTCGCTTTCGTAGGCCACGAGCGTGTGGTCCGACCTCCCCCGCTCGAGCGTGAGCACGTTGCCAAAGTCCGTGATGGGCCCGAGCAGGCTCTCTGGTATCGCCGCCTCCGAGGTTTCCGCTTCCCCCTCCTCTCCGAGGTAGGACGGGCCCATTGGGCCCGCCGCCGCGTCCGCCTTCGTTTTTCGGACGGCGGATCGGTTGCGTGAACGGGGGCTGACGGGCATGGGCACAAAAAAACGCCTCCGAACCGGAAGCGTCTAGATATTAATCAGGTTGGTGTGACCGACCGAAACTCAATGCCGGCGCGGCGGGGGCCGGCGTTGCGCAACGAAACCGGGAGGGGGCGTCTCACGCACGCGATAGATGATGCGCGCCTTCTCCAAATCGTAGGGGCTCATTTCCATCTTCACGCGGTCACCGGTCGAGATGCGGATGAAATTCTTGCGCAACTTGCCCGAGATGTGGGCCAGCACCACGTGTCCGTTGGACAACTGCACCTTGAACATCGTGCCCGGAAGCACAGTGACGATCTTGCCTTCGACTTCGATGGATTTACCGTCAGGGGTATCAGACATACAGGGGAGCGTTGGTGCCAAGGGCGAGGGTTTGAATCATGCGTGGAGAGTTTGTAAAGTTCACTTGTAAGGCCCGCCATGCCCCCCTTAGTCAAGGTTTTCCGCGCCGACACTCTACACCGCCGGCCCGTTCTTCCGCATGGTCCGTCACGATTCCACACCTCTCGAGTGCCCGTTCCCCAAACGCTACCCGTCGCAACTTGTCCGCGACGATGCATTCTTTATGGCCCTCGCCTACAATCAGGCCGTTGATGCCTGGCGCCAAGACGAAGTGCCCATCGGTTGCGTGATCGAACGCGACGGCGAGATCATCGCCCTCGCGCACAACACCGTCGAGGCGGCCCACGATCCCACCGCCCACGCCGAGATGATCGCCATCACCCAGGCCGCCGCCGCCATCGGCAACTGGCGGCTCGAGAACTGCACCCTTTACGTCACCAAGGAGCCCTGCCCCATGTGCAGCGGAGCCACCTTGATGTCCCGCCTCAAGCGCGTCTGCTACGCGGTGCCCGATCCCAAGATGGGCTGCCTCGGCGGCGCCACCGATTTGAACGCCCTGCCTCGCGTCAACCACCACCTTGAACTCACCGCAGGCGGGGTGCTCGAGGAGGAGTGCCGCACCTTGATCCAGGCTTTTTTTAAACTCAAACGCACCCGCGAGGACGATCCAGAGACGGCCGCCACCGAGTCTGTCACCGAAAAATCAATTCCCCCCGCGAATTGACTTCGCGCAGTTGACGCGACGGCGCACCTGCGCAGCGTCTAAGTCCTTTTCCTCACCAGCCCGTTAACCCAACATATCATTCATCCCATGAACTACGAACTCCCGAAACTCGCCTACGCCTACGACGCCCTTGCCCCGCACATTGATGCCAAGACGATGGAGATCCACCACTCCAAGCATCACCAGGCCTACATCACTAACGCCACCAATCTCCTCAAGGACCACGCCGCCCTCTTCGCCCTGCCTGTCGAGTCCTTGATCGCCGACCTCTCCCAGGTCCCCGAGGCCATTCGCGGCGGGGTCCGCAACAACGCCGGCGGCCACGTCAACCACGCCTTCTTCTGGACCGTCATCGGCCCGCATGACAAAGACGCCCCGGTCGGCCAGCTCGCCGCCGCCATCACCGCCACCTTCGGCTCCTTCGACGCCTTTAAGGCAGAGTTTGCCAAAGCCGGCGCCACCCGCTTCGGCTCCGGCTGGGCCTGGCTCTACGTCAACGCCGACAAGAAGCTCGCCGTCGGCTCCACCGCCAACCAGGACAGCCCTCTCATGGGCAAGGCCGTCGCCGGCATCGAGGGAAAACCCGTCATCGGTCTCGATGTCTGGGAGCACGCCTATTATCTCAACTACCAGAACCGCCGCCCCGATTACATCGCGGCCTTCTGGAGCATCGTGAATTGGGACGCCGCAGAGGCCAACTACCTCGCCGCCATCGCCTGAGTTCCTTCCGCTTGTTCCTCGACGCTCTGAATAATCACAGAAGTAAGGGATAAGCGGATACACTTTTCATCTCGGCACGGAGGCGCAGGGTTCTCCTTTCTCACTTTTTTAAGTCGGAAGGGGCTCTGCGCTTTGTTCGCTTTGGGCTGGTGATGTTCGATTGGTTCGCGGTCGGCGTCACACGCCTTCCGCGCCGCCGAGATTCTCGGCCGCGTATTCCGCCAGGACCGTCGCATCCGTCTCCGCTGCCTGCATCGCGCGCAGGCGCGCTGACTCGCCGAGCCGCGCCAGCGCCCAGACCGCGTGGGCCCGCACCAGCGGCACGCCCGATGAGGCCAGCCTCGCCAGCGCCTCCACGCACTCGCTCGCACCGGTGTTGCCCGCCACGATGCAGGCGTTGCGCAAGAGGCCGGCGAGCTTCACCCGCTTCACCGCCGTATTTTTAAAAATCGCCGCGAAACTTGCCGGCGTGAGTGCCAGCACCTCCGCGAGACTGAGCCGCGCGATCTCCGGCCGCGCCGTCACCAGAATCTCGCGGCTGGCTTGCGCGAAACGGTTCCACGGGCAGACCTCGAGGCAGGTGTCGCATCCGTAGATGCGGTTACCGATGCCGGCCCGCAATTCGCGCGGGATGATTCCCTTGTTTTCGATCGTCTGGTAGCTCACGCAGCGGCGTGCATCAATCACGCCGGGCGCGGTGAAGGCATCCGTTGGGCAGGCGTCGAGGCAACGTGTGCATTTGCCGCAAAGCTGGCCCGCGTGCGTGCCGGTGGCCTCGGGGGGCTTGCCTGGGAGCGGCGCGTCCGGCGGCAGATCCAGGCGCGTGAGCACGCACGCGAGGAAGAGCCAGTTGCCGAAATCGCGCGAGATCAGCATCGCGTTTTTTCCGGTGAAGCCGAGGCCGGCCCGCGCAGCCCAGCCGCGCTCCAAAACCGGACCGGTGTCCACGTAATGCCGATGGTCCGACGGTCCGATGCCGCCGAGCTCCTCAAGCACCGCGCCGGCCTGAGCCAGCGCCGCCGCAATCGTGTCGTGGTAATCCGAATACTGGGCGTAACGCGCCCAGCGGGGCGTGGTTTCCGCAGGTTCGTCGGGCAGCCCGTAATTCACGCCCAGCATGATGATCGTGCGCACCCCCGGCAGCACCAGCGCGGGGTCGCCGCGTTTCGCCGCTCCACGCTCCAGCCAGGCCATGTCGGCGTGGTTCCCGGCGGCGAGCCAAGAACCAAATCCTTCGCCAAAAGCGGGCTCCGCGCGGGCGAAGCGCACCGCGTCAAAGCCGAGCGCTCGCAAGCGCGTTCTCACCGTCTCGCGCAAGGTCGTGCCTGCCGCGTCAGCCATATCAGCGTGGCGGCAATGCCGTGCCGCCATCCGCCGCCCCGACGACGCCGTTCGCACGGACGTAATCCAGCGAGTCACGCCGGTAAACCCGGAGCACGTGCTGCACGACTTCCAGTTGGGGCCGGTTATCAGTGAGGATTACACTCCCCGCGTTGCGATAGATCGGCTCGCGCACCGCGTAGAGCTCTCGCACGCGTTTCTCGGGGTCTTCGACATTGAGTAGCGGCCTCGCCCGGCTGTGCGCGGTGCGGCGCAGAATGGTTTCCACCGTCGCGTGCAGGCAAACAACCACGCCGCGTTTTTGCAGCGCCGCCAGCATCCCGGGCTGCACCACCAGCCCGCCACCGCAGGCCACCACGGTGCGTTCCGACGGATGACCGTGCTCGATAAACTCGCGCTCCATGCCGCGAAACGCCGCCTCGCCCTCAGCCGCAAAGATGTCGGCCACCGGTTTTCCGTGAAGGCGCTCGATCTCGTGGTCGCTGTCCAGCCAGCGATGCGAGAGCCGTGCCGCCACGATGCGCGAGACCGAGGTTTTACCCGTGCCCATGAAACCCACCAGATACAGATTGACGTCGTTCGGCTGCATTTTGCCCACGCAGGCAAGGCGCTCCGCTCCGCATTGCCAAACAAATCCGCCGCCGCACCGTGCCACGCTTGCTTTGGCTTGGCACTTGCTCAACGCCTGCACCCCACCATGCGGCTCCGCGTCATCCACACGACCCACTACGAATACCCGCGAGCCGTTGATTTCGCCCCTCACCTGCTCTACCTGCGCCCGCGCACCACCGCCCACCAGCGCCTGCTCCGTCACGATCTCGCCCTCACGCCCGCCGCCAAGATCGCCTCCCTGCGTGACGCCCACGACAACGACGCCGATTGCGCCTACTTCGCCGGCCAGGCTTCCTCCCTGTGCATCCGTTCCGATTTCGAAGTGGAGAACACCCAATGGAATCCCTTCGACTTCATCCTCGATGCGCGAGCCACCGCCTTTCCCTTCGAATACTCCAAGCAGGAAATCCTCGCCCTCGGCGCCTACCTCGCTCCGCCGTTTGCCGCCACCCAGAGTGCGCTCCGCGCCTGGCTCGACACCCGCTTCACCGACCGACCGGGCGAGACCGTGCCCTTCATCAGCGCGCTCAACCAACTTCTTTTCCAACGACTCGGCTATGTCCGCCGCGAGGAACAGGGCATACAACCGTCTCTCACCACCCTCGCCAGCGGCGGCGGGGCATGCCGCGACTACGCGGTCCTGTTCATCGAGCTGTGCCGCACGCTCGGCATCGCTGCGCGTTTCGTGAGCGGCTACCTCTTCGCCCCTTCCGGCGAGGATAACCGCGCGGTCGGCGCCATGCACGCCTGGGCCGAGGTTTACCTGCCCGGCGCCGGTTGGCGCGCCCTCGACCCGACTCACGGCATTTGGTGCGACTCCACCTTTATTCCGGTGGCCCACGCCGCGGTCGCCGTTTCGGTGAATCCCATCCAGGGCAACGTCTACGCCCGCGATCCCGTCGGCTCCACCCTCCACACCGAGGTCGTGGTCGAGCAACTTTCCTAAACTCTCTTCCGCGCCACCCGCCATGAAAAGCCCGAGCACCGACCGCATTCCCGCCCTCGCCACCTGCGCCCTCGCCATCGAGCAAACCCTGGCGGCGGGCAACGTGGTCGCGACCATGGGCGGCGAACCCACCTTCGTGCCACTCCGCCCGGAAGGTGCCGAGTGGCAGACTGCGGCGCTCGGCCCGACCAAACTCGGCCTTGCCCGCCGCTTCGCCCGCGCGCTCATGGCCCACTCCCACCCCGGCGCGGTGATTCTCCAGACCTCTGGTAAACACTATCCGGGCGAGCCGCTCCCGCGCTGGTGTCTCCTGCTCCAATGGCGCGGCGATGGCCAGCCGCTCTGGCGTGATCAACGCCGCCTCAAGCGCGATGGCGCGCCCGGCACGCACACGGTCGCCGACACCACTCGTGTCGTTGAGGCTTTGCTGGCCAAGCTCGGTTTGCCCGCCGCCGCCGCGCTGCCGGTGCGCGAAAACGACGGCAAAACCCATGGTTGGGTCGTCCCCCTCGACCACGATGGCACCGCCTGGCGCACCGACGACTGGGTCACCGACCTCGGCACCGAGCCGATCGAGCTCATCCCGGGCGAGAGCCTCGCCGGCCTGCGCCTGCCGCTGGATCAACTGGGCGAAAAACGTCTTCGCCGCGCCCTCACTGTCGAACTCGTCGAGGGCAGCGTCACCGTC